>CAJXJF010000012.1 GCA_913054475.1 uncultured Nitratifractor sp. | reverse complement strand
ACTCCACCCTCTTGTCAAGGGTTTTTTGGAAAAAAGTTTGAAAAATTGCAAAAAAATAGATACTTTTTAAAGATACTTACATTATATATTAATTATTTGTCTCATTATTCTCTTTTCAAAGCCCTATTTAGCTTCTAATTATCAGCCTACATCCCGATAATGCAACTTTAAGAGACAATTAAATAGAATTATAGTCCTATATAAACGGTACATATCTATAACTTCGTGATTTTCCGTTTATCCAAATCAAAGCAGGGAGTACCTATGTTTCAAAAGAAAAAGAGGATAATAGCCGTAGCCTTCGGACTCACACTTACCGGAGCGTTACTACAGACACCTCTGCTAAACGCCGAAGAGAGTTCACCGAGGATGCAGGAAAGCAAACTGGAGGCATATATCAAATTTACACAGATACTCAATCTGATAGAGAATCAATATGTGGATGAGATAAACACCACCACACTCATCGACAAGGCTCTCAAAGGCCTCATGGGCAATCTCGATGCACATTCGGTATATCTCGATAAGAAAGAGTACAAAGATTTGACCATTCAGACACAGGGTGAATTCGGAGGTCTGGGAATAGTGGTTGGCATGAGAAACGGTGCTCTGACGGTAATTGCCCCGATAGACGACACACCTGCCGACCGTGCCGGAGTGAAAGCAGGTGACATCATCCTCAAAATCGACGACAAGGCGACTTTGGGAATGAGCATAGACGACGCTGTCGCCGTAATGAGAGGCAAACCGAAAACTCCTATTGTGCTGACCCTCATAAGGAAAGGCATAACCAAACCAATCAGAGTGAAAATAATCAGGGATATCATCAAGATAAAATCGGTCAAACCCAAACTCGTGAAGCTCGATGACGGTACGGAGTTGCTCTACCTGCATATCAGCTCCTTCGACTCCCATGTCGTAGAGGAGGTGAAGTCGGCGATAAAAAGCAACCCCTCCGCCAAAGGATATATAATCGATCTTAGAAACAATCCAGGAGGTCTGCTCGACCAAGCTGTCGGGCTCCTCGATATGTTTATAGACAAAGGGGTGCTCGTCAGCCAGAGAGGGCGCAACTCCGAAGAGAATGTGGAGTACAAGGCGCATAAAAAAGATACAGACAATCAAACCCCGATTGTCATTCTCGTAAACGGAGGCAGTGCGAGCGCAAGCGAAATAGTAAGCGGTGCCATGCAGGATGACAGACGAGCCATCATCATAGGTGAAAAGACATTTGGCAAGGGGAGCGTACAGATAGTGATTCCTCTGGGGAAAAACGAGAATGATGGCGGTCTCAAGCTCACTGTCGCACGCTACTATCTGCCAAGCGGAAGGACTATTCAGAATAAAGGGGTCACTCCCGATATCGTAGTCTATCCAGGCGAAGTTCCACGGGAGAACAATGACAGCATCTCCATAAAGGAGAAGGATCTTAAGAAGCATCTCGAAGATGAGTTGAAAAAACTCGACAGCGAGAACAATGTGAGTACAGAAGGAAACACGACTATCCCGAATACGAGTGATGATAACAATTCGACAGCCGAAAAAAAGAAAAAAGGCGCCACTTTGGACAAAAAGAAAATATTTTCCGATATGCAGCTCAAAAGTGCGATAGATATCCTGAAAGTATTGATTCTCGAAAGTGAAACAAAAAGGAAGAAGTAGTGAAAGAGTTCCCCAAAACCAGACTTCTCTATGAAGGAAAAGCCAAAAAGATATGGGAGACCGACAAACCGGAGCTGCTCATATCGGAATTCAAAGACTCCCTGACTGCTTTCAACGGAGAAAAGAGATCGAGTGAAGAGGGAAAAGGCGCTCTAAACAATATGATCTCTTCGGCTCTTTTCGAATATCTGCAAAAAAGAGGTGTACCCACCCATTTCGTGAAGATGATAGATGAGAAGCATATGCTCCATAAAAGGGCTGAAGTCATACCGATAGAGGTGATAGTGCGAAATATCGCGACTGGCAGCCTGAGCAGAAATCTGGGTATAGAAAACGGCAAGGTCCTACCCTTCGCACTTGTGGAGTTCGACTACAAAAACGATGAGCTTGGCGACCCCAAGCTAAATGATCAGCACTGTCTGATACTGGGGCTGGTAAAAGGCAGGGATGAGCTCGAATATATCCGCTATATGGCTCGCAGAATCAATACGCTTTTACAGCGATTCTACAGTGAGCTCGCTCTGAAGCTGGTCGATTTCAAGCTGGAATTCGGCAGAGACGAATATGACAATATCATCCTCATAGACGAGCTCTCCCCTGACAATTTCAGACTTTGGGATGCCAAGACCAACGAAAAGATGGATAAGGATCGCTTCAGGGAGGGAATCGGAGGTGTCACGGAAGCCTATAGAGAGGTACTCGATCGTATCAAAAACAGAGAAGGAGAAGAGAGATGAGAGCTATAGTAAATATTTATCTGAAAGATGGCGTTCTGGACCCCCAAGGCAAGGCGGTTCATCATGCCTTGGATTCTCTCGGCTTTTCCGGTGTGCAGAGCGTCAGAGTCGGTAAGCAGATTGTCATAGAGTTGAAGGCAGCCGACAGGGAGAGTGCCATGAGGGAGCTCGAAGAGATGAGTGAAGCACTTCTGGCAAATACAGTCATAGAAGATTACAATATAGAGATAGAAGAATGAAAAAGCTCAATGTCTCCATATTGCAGTTTCCAGGCACCAACTGCGACTACGATACCGTTTACGCCTTTTCGAGACTCGGCCACAACACATCGATAGTGTGGCACAAAGAAGAGAGTCTGCCCGAAAATACCGAACTGGTCGTGGTACCCGGCGGTTTTAGCTACGGTGACTACCTGCGCTGCGGCGCAATCGCCAGATTTTCTCCCATAATGAAGGTCCTCAGAGAGTATGCCGAAAATGGGGGAATGGTACTGGGTATCTGCAACGGTTTTCAGATTCTTACGGAAGCAGGACTGTTGCCAGGAGCGCTCAAGCGCAATGACAAGCTCCACTTCATCTCCAGACATCAACATCTCAAGGTTGTATCCTGCAAAAATGCATTTCTAAACCGTTTCAAAGAGGGGGATATAATCAATATTCCTATAGCCCATCATGACGGCAACTACTATGTGGATGAGGAAACTCTCTCGGATATGGAGCAAAACGCCCAGATACTCCTGCGCTATTGTGACGAGGATGGGAAAGAGATGAATGTGAACGGTTCAGTCCGACACATAGCCGGTATATGCAACAGAGAAAAAAATGTCTATGGACTTATGCCCCATCCAGAGAGGGCGATGGAGTCGATTCTCGGCTCGAGTGACGGAGAGCGTATGTTGGAAGGTTTCCGATACGAATGAGGGCTCTTTTGGCATGGAGAATAGTGTTTGCTCTCGTGCTCTCTACACTTTTTCTTGCAGCCGGAGCAAAATATAGCTATAGCTATATACCTAGGCAGGTATATGCACATCAGGTTTTTCCGGTTACGATATTGGCCGCCGGCCTAGAGAGAGGGCGGAAAGTCACTATCTTTTTCGATCCCAAAAGCGAGATACAGCCCATGCAGAGCTCTCCTCTCGTCGAAAAAAGTGGCAAAGACAACAGATTCTACACCTTCTATTTCAAAGCTGGGACCGAGGATTTCACCCTTCCAAATCTATACATCGACGACGGCAAGAGAAAAGGAGTTATCAAAGGGGTCTATATTCCTGTGGCGGAACTCGACTTCCCTCCCGAAAAAAGATGGTGCTCGGTAATAGCCTCCGGTTTCAGGATAAAGACCTCCCAGGTATCGAACTTCGACGAAAAAAACAATCTGGTATATATGCTTGTCGAAGCCAACGAAGCGAATCTTGAAGATATGTCGATACCCGAAATAGAGGAGCAGGGGCTTGAAAAATTGGATAGAAAATATGCCAATGTGTATGCTGAATACTATTTCGTGATACCATCTGAGCTAAACGATGTGAATTTTACCTACTATGACAGCATCAAAGAGCAACTCGTCAGCGTAAATGTATCCACAAGATATAGAGTGAGCACGACAGCCGCGCAGGAGAGTGACCTAAACCCCAAAGACAGCAGTTTCACCAAAGTGAAAAAATATACATTCTCCTTTCTCTCAATCTTTTTCTTTCTGATATTTCTACTCAAGAGAGATCTCTTCTATCTTGTTCTCTTTCTCGTTATGTTATATACTCTCATAACTTTTTTTATGCCGCATGAAAAAATCTGTGTAGGAGAGGGAGCGAAACTCTTCATATTGCCTATCGAAAACAGTACCGTCGGCTCCATCATAGAAAGTCGGAGCGAACTCTCGGTCATCAACAGATACGGAGACTACTACAAGGTCGAGTATAGACCCGGTGTAACAGGATGGATAAAGGATACGGATGTTTGCAAAAATTAGATTTTTCTGGGATGCTTTCGTTATATCCGCCGTAGTGGCGCTCGGGATGATTCCCCTGATCTACCTCACCCCCTCCCGCAAGGGAACTATAATACACAAGCTCAATAGCATGATTCTCTTTCTCGTCGGGGCAAAAATAGACAAAGAGGGGGAGAGAGATCCGAAGGCTAAACTCTTTTTGATAAACCATCAGAGTATTATAGACATAATAACACTCGAAGCGATAGAGAACACACATATGAGTTGGGTAGCCAAAAAGGAGCTATTCGAGGTGCCTTGGTTCGGAAGACTTCTGAAGCGGGGCGATATGATATCGGTGGACAGGGAGAACAAGGCCGGTCTGGTCAAACTCTTCAAAGATGCGAAAGAGAGCATAGAGAGCAAGGGCAGAGCGGTGGCGATTTTCCCAGAAGGAACCAGAGCGAAAGCCCAAAAACTGCTACGCTTTAAATCTGGCCCCAAATTCATAGCCCAAAAGCTGAATCTCAGAGTGCAGCCCATAGTGATAGTGGGGAGCAAATGGATACTCAACGAGCACGAGAAAAGCGCACACTCAGGCAGCGTCAAAGTGATATATCTACCCGCTTTCGATGTCGATGGCAGCGACGAGCGGTGGTATGAGAAGACAGCCAAAAAGATGCAGGAGATCATAGATATACAGGAGAGAGAGAACGGGATATTCCGCTGAAGCTCTCATCGAAAGGGAACGCTCCTCCTTCGCCACTCTTGCGTAAATCAGCGAATCTCCGCGAGCTTTCTTCCTCTTCTGCCCTGCAGCCAGTCCGATATCTGAACGAGAGAGAAGGTTATGAGAAATATGGCCAGACCTGGGAAAAAACTGACCCACCAGGCTATCTCCATAACCGCTTTTCCGTCACTCAGGATACTCCCCCAGCTCATATCTGGAGGGGTCACTCCAAGCCCGAGATAGCTCAAACCGCTCTCCGCCAATATGGCACCGCTGACTCCGAAAGTGAAGCTTACATAAAATATCGGTGCAAGCAGCGGCAGAAAGTATCGGAAGATGATTCTATATGTAGGAACGGACGCGATTTTAAGCACCTTGATATAGGGCTGGGAGGCTATACGATAACTCTCGGACCTTATGAGCCTTGCCGTACCCATCCAGCCTGTAAAGGCTATGACGACTATCAAGATGGCAGAGGAGGCCTCCATATAGCTCACCATAGATAGAAGCAGAAAAAAGGTCGGAAAAGTCAGAAAGAGATCGACTATTATTACGAAACTCCTGTCCCACAAACCTTTCGCATAGCCTGCAGCCGCACCCATCGCAAGGCCTACCAGCGAAGCGATGAGCGCGGAACCGACTCCGATGGTGAGCGAAACTCTGCCCCCCTGCATCACTCTGGCGAGCATATCCCTGCCAAGTCTATCCGTGCCCAGAGGGTGCTGGAGGGAGGGGGGCAAAAGGATGGAATCGCTGTGAAATTCGTATGGTGAAACCTGATATATATACGAACCGACGAAAGATATGCAAAAGAGCAGTATTACGATTGTGATACTGAACCAGGGTATCTCTCTACTCATCGCTCTGCACCGTATAGTAACTGAGCGAACTTTTACCGAAGCGCCTCTTTTTCTCTAGGGTAAATACTCCTATCTTCTGTGGCAATTCGATACGGCTCATATGCTCCACTATGACAGCCTGCGAGATTCGCGCCTCGATAGAACCTATGGCCGCTACGGTTCTGTCGTAGATATCTTCCATACTCTCTCTGATGGAGAAAGGGGGGTCGAAATAGAAATATGCCTTCTGCTCGCAATTTTCCAACTCCTTCAGAATACCCGGAAGAAGCTCGAAACTGTCACCCCGGAGAGTCACTATCTTCCCATCGGCCAATCTGCGGACATTGTGGGAGAGGACTTCATAGACTTCCGGATTCTTTTCGATACACCAAGCCTTTGCGGCACCCCTGCTTACAGCCTCTATCGCTATGGAGCCGCTACCCGCAAAGACCTCCACGAAATATCTGCCGACGATATCGTACTGAAGCGTGTTGAAGAGAGACTCCCTGAGTATGCTTTTGGAGCTCCTCGTCGTACTCAGGGCTGGAATATCTATATATTTTCCCTTCAAAGCACCACCTATTACAGCGCTCCTGTACAGTTTCAGCGCCTTCGCGCCTCCTCTTCGACCATTTTTCGCTCTTTTCATATTCCATTCCATCTTTTTATTTCGGATTATACAGTAGAATTTCACTACTGTCTGCAAAAAGGGGTGGAGATGGCCAAAAGAGAGAGTGGCGATACACAGGAGAAAAAAAGAGTCAGAATTCTGCTCACCAACGACGACGGTTTCGAAGCTCCAGGACTACTCATGCTCAGAGAGGCCCTTTCCGAAATAGGAGATATCGTAACGGTGGCTCCAACTATAGAGAAATCGGCTTCAGGTCACTCTCTGACCCTTACACGACCTCTACGCTTCATAGAGGTGGAGAAAGATTTCTACAAACTCGACGACGGTACCCCTTCGGACTGCGTATTCCTCGCTCTGAAAAAGATATATGGTGAAGGAGAGAGACCCGATTTGCTGGTTTCGGGGATAAACAGGGGAGCCAACATGGGAGAGGATATCACATATTCCGGAACGGTTGCGGCGGCGATGGAGGGGGTCTTGCAGGGTATCTCCTCCATCGCCGTCTCACAGGTCTGCGAGAGAGACTGCAGCGAACCGGATGCGGGAGACTACAGCAATGCCGTGGATGCCACCGTCACTCTCGTAAAGAAGATACTCGAAGATGGCTTCCCCCTCGAAGGGAGGAGGCTGCTCAACATAAATGTTCCTCCTGTGTCGCACGGCAAGTATCGCGGTTTCAGAATCACACATGCCGGACACAGAGCCTACGGCAACGATGCTCAGGTCCACTACAACCCCAGAGGGGTGGAGTATTACTGGATAGGCCTCCCTCTGATGCAGTGGTCAGCGAATCCGAAAAAGGAGAGCCGCAAGAGCGATTTCGAAGCTGTCAAAGAGGGTTATGTCTCTATAACCCCCGTACAGCTCGACATGACCTCCTACGAAGATATTCCGACACTCGGGAAGTGGCTGTGAGATTCGCCAGATGCCGTGAACTCTTCGACGAAAAGTTCGAAAGAGTCACGAAGGCCAGAATTTTGATAATCGGTGTGGGAGGAGTGGGAAGCTATGCTCTCGACTGCCTCTATAGAAGCGGTGTCGGACATATAACGATAGTGGATTACGACAGTTACGAGACGAGCAACCTCAACAGGCAGATTGGTTCGGACAATGCCATCGGCAAGTGCAAGGTGAGCACCCTCTCGAAACTCTACCCCGGAATAGAGACGATAAAGCTGCGGGTAGATACGGAGTGGGTCGCCAATTTCGACTTCGACGCCTACGACTTGGTGATAGACGCCTGCGACAGCAGGGCGGTAAAGGTGGAGCTGGCTCTCAAGTGCTGGAGAAAACTCCTCATGTCTATGGGGTCTGCAAAAAGGATCGATGCCTCCAAAGTGCAGAGTGCGTCCATATGGAAGAGTCACGGAGATCCATTCGCCCGCAAAATCAGAAACGAGCTGAAAAAACGACGCTTCGAGAGAAATTTCACCGTAGTCTTTTCTCCGGAGACCCCATACTGCAAGGGGAGCGGATCGTTCGCCGCAGTCACCGGCACCTTCGGCCTCTTTCTCTGCAGCGAAGCTATCAAAAGAGTCGTTCAGTAGTCCCTTCTCTTGCTACTATGACTATCAAAATCCAAAATTGTGATGGATTTTCAAGGCGATACCGCCATCTGGAATAGAGTTTGACATAGCAAGAAAAAGAAGTAGTGGCAAATGCTACCTCAATTCCGATTCATTCAAGTTTCGGACTCAATCCTGCAATAACCAAAGTCGAACACTCTTCTGTGCAAAATTCTTCCGGTGACCGAAGTCGCCGCCCCATAGAATCGGATTCAGTACGAGTCCGCAACAACGACTCTATGGCGACATAGAAGAAAAGGGCCACTCTACAGAGGCAGTACCCTCAGATTGGGGTCGAGTTTCTGTTTGAGTATCCCCTCTATGGCGAATAGCGTTCCGGTAGATGCACTCGCACAGCCACTACAGGCTCCGAGATAGCGAATGTAGAGGTCCGTATTGACACCGTTCTCCTTGATATCTATAATCTCCATATCGCCTCCATCCATCACCAGCATTGCTCGTATATACTCGTCTATCGTCGCCTCGATGGCAGCCCTCTTCTCTTCGAGGTTCATCTGCGAAAACGGTTTGTCCGGAATATCGGATTTGGCTTTCCCCTCTTCGAGCAGTTCCTTTCTGACCTTTTTGAGTATATCTTCGAGATAGTGCTCTCTCGCAGGTGCATTCGAGCTGTGGGATATACATCTGCCGCAAAGCACTCCCGCTTTCGTATAGTCCCCTATTCCCCCTATCGAATCTATATCGTAATCCCGAATCGCCTTCTCTATCGTCAGGAGATCGACACCCGCGCACTTGCACACCTGTACCGACTCTTCCCTCTCTCTCCCCTCGAGCTTATCCACCATCCTTTCCAGGGCGTTGACCACGAAATTGACTATATAGTTTCTGTTCGAGGGCAGTGCCGGGTTGGAGGGATGATCTCTGAGGAAATACTCCAGATTTCTGTAATCTATCTTCTCTATCTCCGCTGCCGTTTTGTTTCGACACAAAAGTGCCGCCATATCTGCCGCCGCCCTCAGCACCGGCGGGCCGAAGAGCTGATAGCGGCACGCCGCCACTCTCTTGTCGCTATCTACTATACAGTAGAGGCGTATCCACTCTCCGCTCTCCACGGAGCCATACTCGACACTCACAAGCTCTCCTTCGAGCTTTTCGGCATCTTCGGCTCTCAACTCGCCCTGGTTTTTCGGCTTTCTCGCCAACATCTCTATCTTGAAAGGATAGCTCTCCCAACAGCCATTCATCAACATTTCACTCTTGCTCATAGACTCTCCTTGGATGGCATGAAGCTTCTGAGATACTCCACCGCTCTCTTTACGGCTTCGGCGGTTCGCTCCATCTCCTCTTCGCTGTTGTAGCGACTGAGGGCGAAACCTACGGTAGTATGGTTCAGACTCCTTTGCAGCCCCATAGCTTCGGGAAGAGCTGTGCGTATCCACTCTCCATAGGGATAGACCGTATAGGAATAGGCCGATACCCCCTCCTTGTCCAGTTCGTACAGCAGCGCCTCACTCTCCACACCCTCTATGGCTACCAGCAGAGTATTGGGTACACGCAGTGCCCACGGTACGAGTGTATGCACTCCCTCTATCTCTTTGAGTCTCTCTTCGAGCATGTCTCTCATATCTCTGACATCCTCCATCTCGAACTCAAGAGAGTCAACGGCGAGCTCCACCGCCTTGCCCAGTGCCGCGATTCCGGCTATGTTGAGTGGACCTCCTCTGTAGGCTTCGGCTTCGCTTCTGCCTCCCCAGACCAGAGGAAGGAGTTCGCTATCCTTTCTCATATAGAGCACTCCCGTCCCCGCGGGAGCGTGCAGAGTCTCCGAAGAGAAGGTCAGATAGTCCAACTCCGTACTCTGCAAATCCAGAGCGATTTTGCCGACGGCATGTGTAGCGTCGCAGTGGAGAGGGACTTCGAAGCGCCTGCATATGGCGGCTATCTCATCTATGGGCTCTATCGCGCCGCTCTCTCCATCCACCATCGAGACGGAGACCAGAGCGGTACGGGGAGTGATATAGTCAAGAAGCCTCTCGTGCTCTATCACTCCATCACCGTTTATGGGGATTCTATGCACCCTGACCCCCTGAGACTCCAGAAACTCCGCAATCTGCAAAATCGAAAGAGGCTCCCTCTCTCCGATGATGATACTGTTCTTTCTGCCGCTGAGAATGAAATTGATATAGGTGGAGTAGAAGACGGTACTGTTGGCTTCTGCCGCCCCGGAGCAGAAAAAGACACTATCCTTCTCACCCGCGTGCAGTGTGGCGTAGATTTTCTCCAGCGCTTCATTGTAGGCTTTTCTACTTCTGGCACCATCCGAATGCAGAGCGTGCAGGTCTGCATAGCTGCCTTCGAGAAAAGGCTTCATCGCGGCCAAGACCTGCGGGTCCACCGCCGTAGTGCGATTGTTGTCCAGATAGATTCTTTGCATTGTATATCAACCCCTCAAATTAAGAGATAATTTCTCTGAAATTTGGGGGATACTACTTCGATAACACTTAATTACGGCTTAAACTCCCACAGAGAGCTCGGTATTTGCACGGACTTCTTGGCAGCATATCAGAAATTCGAAGGACTATGGGCGTTTATGAGATCGTAAAATTCGTTTCTCGTTCGCATATCGCTCTTGAAGAGGCCCCGCAAGGCGGAGGTGACGGTAGTGGAGTTTATCTTCTGCACCCCTCTCATCTCCATACACATATGACGCGCCTGTATCACCACAGCCACACCTTTTGGCTCTATAGCCCTGCTGATGGCATCGGCTATCTGCTCCGTCATCTGCTCCTGTATCTGCAATCTTCTCGCGAAGAGATTCACCACTCTCGGTATCTTGGAGAGACCCACCACCTTGCCATCTGGAATATAGGCCACATGCGCTCTGCCTACGATGGGGAGGATATGGTGCTCGCACATCGAGTAGAACTCGATATCTCTCACAAGCACCATCTCGTCGTTGCTACTACTAAAAAGAGCGGAGTTGAGTATCTCGTCGGGGTCCATCCCGTATCCTTCGGTGAGAAACTTCAACGCCCTCGCCACTCTCTGGGGAGTCTTCTTCAAACCCTCTCTCTCCGGGTCCTCTCCCAGACTTCTTAGGATAGTCTCCACCGCTCTTTCTATCTCCTTGTTATCAGACTTCATTCTCGCATCCATTCAGATTGTTTTCTTTCGCTTCGCCGATTTTAGCATATTGCCTATTAGCCGACGATTCATTGCTCCTTCAGCAGAGCGGGATAGACTCCTTTGTCATCTTCTCTCAACTCTATCTCGGAATCTTCGATAAGTTTCGTAAGTGCCCGCTTGTAGGCCTTTCTGCTTATATGGAAGTGTTCGGCTATATCTTCAGGCGAAAGTTTGTAGCCTCCATAGAGAGGCTCATGCACAGCTTCGAGGTACGCTCTGATTCTCCCCGCATCCTCGGCTATCTTCTCGTCGGCCGAAGGCGGATTGAGTGTGAGGTCGAGTTTTCTATCCTTTCTCACCTTGCGGATATAGGCATATCCCCTCTTGCCGACACTCATCTCTTCGAATAGCTCGTTGTCGTAGAGCATCCCTTCATATCTGTTGTCGGCGACGACCTTCCACCCCATCGGAGTCCTGGCTATGACCATATACTCCAGCTTCATACCGGGTCCAAGCCCCTTCATACTCTTTTCATAAAACTTCCCGAGACGCTCACTGGCATAGACTCTGCCGCTTCTGGCATCCAAAGCCACGACGAGCACCTTTTTCTCACCTACACGGAAGTGACTCTTCTGCTGGGAGAGAGGGACGAAGAGGTCTTTTGGAAGATTCCAGTCGACAAAAGCGCCGTAACTCTCCACAGCCACCACTTCGAAGAGCCCGAACTCTCCCAGCATCGCCGACGGGCGCAGTGTGGTGGCTACCAGCCTATCCTCGGAGTCGTGGTATACGAAGAGCTCCATAATCTCACCCTCCTCCACCCTCTGTGGCAGATAACGGTTGGGAAGCAGCACCTCCGTCGCGTCTTCGGAGGCGAGATATATGCCGTTTTCGCTTCTTCTGGATACCTTCAGTCTGTTGAGCACTCCCGCTTCGATGCTTTGCGATATTCGTTCTTTACTCTTTTTCTTTTGCATTCTCACTCCATAGCGGCGGATTGTTTTGTTCTTTTCAATTCTACCCGTTTTCGGGAAGATGGCAAAGTCTGTTTCGGGGAGGCTTGAAATCCCGCCCTAGGGGCGGGTATAAGTGGGGGGGTGTTCTATTTGGCGAGTGCGGCTTTGGAGGCTTCAGCCACTGCGGCGAAACTCTCGGGCTCGTTCATGGCCATATCGGCAAGTATCTTTCTGTCGAGCTCTATACCGGCGAGTTTGAGCCCGTGCATAAATCTCGAATAGTTCATATCGTTCAGTCTGGCCGCCGCGTTTATTCTGATAATCCAGAGTTTTCTGAAATCTCTCTTTCTCTGTCTTCTGTCTCTATATGAATAGACCAGTGAGCGCTCCAGCTGCTCTTTGGCCTTTCTGAAATGTTTTCTTCTCCCGCTATAGAACCCGCGGGCCTGCTTCATCAGTTTTTTATGTCGTCTGTGACGAACCATTCCGTTTTTTACTCTCATCTCTTTCCTTTACCTCAAATTTCGATTCAAATTCAGGTGTCGGACATTCTCTCTGTCCGAACTTGCCCCTGATCGGGGGGAGCTTTTTAATTTATGGACTACGAAGCCTCTTAGGCTATCATCTCTTTGATATTCGCCGCATCGGCTTTGTCAATATATTTGGGAGTTCTCATCTTGCGATGGTGCTTCCCATCCACCTTGGTCAAAATATGACTTCTGTAGGCTGTGCCGCGCTTGATTTTTCCGCTCTTTTTGATCTTGAAGCGTTTCACGGCACCTTTGACACTCTTCATCTTTGGCATCGGACTTCCTTCTTTTCTGGATTTTTTCATACCTGATATCGTATTGAAAATTGGGAGGGGTATAATACTGAAGTAGCACTTAATCTATATTGAAAAATACTCGAAAGTGAAAAATATCGAAAAAATAGCTCTCGGCTATTGACATTTGATCATCTTTCGCCTATAATTGCAATTCGAATTTCGGGGGCGGAGTGTAGCGCAGCCTGGTAGCGCACCTGCTTTGGGAGCAGGGGGTCGAAGGTTCGAGTCCTTTCACTCCGACCACGACTCGTTGCGTAAGGGCGGTGGATATAGCTCAGTTGGTTAGAGCACCAGATTGTGGCTCTGGGGGCCGTGGGTTCGAATCCCATTATCCACCCCATTGTTCAGTGCGCCAGTAGCTCAATTGGATAGAGCATCAGACTTCGGATCTGAGGGTTAGGGGTTCGACTCCTCTCTGGCGTACCACACCCCTTACCCTGATTTTTTTGTGCGCTCGTAGCTCAGCTGGATAGAGCACTCGCCTTCTAAGCGAGCGGTCTCAGGTTCGAATCCTGACGGGCGTACCACCCTATTTTAAATTTATGCGGATGTGGTGGAATTGGTAGACACGCCAGATTTAGGATCTGGTGCCGTATGGTGTGGAGGTTCGACTCCTCTCATCCGCACCATCAATCTGTCATTTTGTGAAAAATTTCACTATCGAAAAATATTACGAAAACTACCCGAATTTTGCAAATCCTTGAAGAGTATGCAGTAGAGTAACGCTAAAATAGCGAGAGAAATCGTCGATAAGCTATAGGTGTGCACTTTTAGATAGTATCGAGATTGATAATTTTGTGTTTTATACCGGCAAAAGCGAGGAGAAATATATGCTCGAAACAAGAGCACAATACATAAAGGCTGTATCGAAACTCTCGAAATGGTCCGACGCCTACTATATATATGACAATCCGCTCGTAAGCGACGAAGTTTACGACAGACTCTATCGTGAAGTGGAGGAGTACGAAAAGAGTCATCCCGACGAAATAGAGCCCTCCTCTGTCACCCGCAGAGTCGGAGCTCCCCTCAAAGAGGGTTTTACCAAAGTGAAACATCCAAGCAGAATGTGGAGCATGGAGGATGTCTTCGATGCGCAGGAGTTCAGAAGATGGTATATGAGGATAGAGAAGGAGTTTCCTTCTCAACAATACTATATAGAGCCCAAATTCGACGGTGCCAGCCTCGACCTTGTTTATGAAAAGGGGCGTCTCGTCAGAGCCGCCACGAGAGGAGACGGCAGTGTCGGAGAGGATGTCACGAACAACGCCCGCACAATCCGTTCGATTCCGCTGCGCATCGACTATGAGGAGTTCATAGAGATTAGAGGCGAAGTGCTGATGAGTATGGATGAGTTCGAGAGAGTCAATCGGGAGAGGCTCGAAGCCTCCGCCCCACCCTTCGCCAATCCGAGAAACGCCGCCGCCGGCAGTCTGAGACAGCTCGACCCCGCCGTCACCGCGAAGAGAGGGCTGCTCTTCCAGCCGTGGGGAGTAGGTGTGAACTCTCTGCAGATGGAGCATCTGAGTCGGAAGATGGAATTCATCTACTCGCTGGGATTCAGAAAACCGCCTCTTAGAGAAATCTGTCACAGCATAGAGGAGATAGAGAAGGTCTATGAGAAGTTGATGGCTATGAGAAGCTCTCTGCCTCTGATGCTCGATGGGATGGTGGTGAAGATCGACAGCATCTCCGTGGAGGAGGCCCTCGGATATACGGTGAAAAATCCACGCTGGATGGTGGCCTATAAATTTCCCGCTCTGGAGAAGCAGACACGCATAGTCGATATCGTCCAACAGGTGGGAAGAACCGGTGTCGTCACGCCGGTGGCGATTGTGGAGCCTGTGGAGATAGAGGGGGTCAGGGTCGAGAGGGCGACACTGCACAACTACGATGAGATAGAGCGCAAGGATATACGCATTGGTGATATGGTAAGCATCATAAGAAGTGGAGATGTGATACCGAAAATCATCAGAGTACTCGAAAGTTTCAGAGACGGTGACGAGATAGCCGTAGAGCGCCCCACCCACTGCCCCGTATGCGGGAGTGAACTACTCGACGAGGGAGCGTTGATAAAGTGTCAGAATCTATCCTGTCCGGCCAGAGTGCTCAACTCGATAATATACTACGCCTCCAAAGCCTGTATGAATATAGAGGGGCTCGGCGAAAAGATGGTAAAACAGCTATACGATGCCGGCCTGGTACGAGAGATAGAGGATCTCTACAGGCTGGAGACAGGAGATTTGCTGAAACTCGAAGGCTTCAGAGAGAAGAGGGCCCGCAATCTGATAGAGGCTATAAAGAGGAGTAAAGGTGCCGAGTGCAGGCGCTTCGTAAACGCTCTGGGTATAGAGCATATCGGAGAGGTGGCAAGCGGCAAAATATGCGAAGAGTTCGGACTCGACTTCCCCAGGGCCGATATGCAATCTCTTACCGCGATAGACGGATTCGGAATGGAAATGGCTCTGAGTTTCACGGAGTTTATGCGTGTGAATATGCAAAAGGTACTGAGGCTGATGGAGATAGTCGAACCCAAAGCTCCCGAAGCGACGCAGAGTATAAGCTCCGTATTCAGCGGAAAGAGCGTAGTGCTCACCGGCAGGATGAGCAGAGCCAGAAGCGAAATAAAAAAGATTCTCGAGAGTTACGGAGCGAAAGTGAGCTCTTCGGTATCGTCCAAAACCGACTATCTGATATACGGTGAAGATGCCGGAAGCAAATACGACAAAGCCATCTCGCTCGGAGTGGAGACTCTGAGCGAAGATGAGCTGTGGGAAAGAATAGAGAGGGGGAAGATATGAAAACAGCAGAAATATATGCCCTGCTCGACTCCATAAGTCCATTCGAACTACAGGAGGGCTGGGACAACAGCGGACTGCTCGTGGGAGCTATGGATAGAGAGGTCCGGCGCATCGTCGTAGCACTCGATATAGATGAGGAGATGATAGAGAGTTATGAAGAAGAGACTCTTTTTCTCCTGCACCATCCGCTTATCTTCTCCCCCCTGAAGAGTATCTCTATGGAGAACTATCCGGCCAATATCGTAGAGAAGCTGATTTTGAAAAGGGACTCCCTCATAGCCATGCATACCAACTTCGACAAGACACATCTAAACAGATATGTCTTTCGCGATATTCTGGGCCTGCAGTGGGAGAAGGAGAAGGATTTCGTACTGGAAGCCGGAGTTGACTGGAGTCTGGAGGAGTTGCTCGGGAGATTGACGCAGGCTTTCGGCTGCGAGAGTTTCAGAGTCGTCAATCCCAAAGAGAGGATAGAGAGTCTGGCGCTCACCACGGGTGCGGGCGCATCTTTGATGGAGAGTGTCGAAGCGGACTGTTTTTTGACGGGCGACATAAAATATCACGACGCCATGAAAGCCGAAAGCATAAACCTTATGATGGTGGATATCGGACACTGGGAGAGTGAGAGATTCTTTGCCGAAATTATCGGGAA
Source organism: uncultured Nitratifractor sp. (assembly GCA_913054475.1). Lineage (GTDB taxonomy): Bacteria > Campylobacterota > Campylobacteria > Campylobacterales > Sulfurovaceae > Nitratifractor. The sequence continues at coordinate 16,771 of CAJXJF010000012.1, read as the reverse complement.
GGAGTTGAAAAAATTGCCGATTTCGGTTATAATCGCCCAATCGAAAAATCCATTCGTTACCTATCGTAACATCCAACGGGTAGCTCCCACACAATAAAGGATTGAAATTGAGTAACTACATCAAAGAGCTGGTGGCTCTTTCCCAGATAGACAAAAGAGTTGACAGCTTCGCTCCCACTGTGAAAAAGATAGAGAAAAGAGTCGAAAAGGAGCGTAAAAAGCTCGATGAGCTCGACAGCGGCATATCGACTCTCAAACAGCAGATAGAAGACAACGAAGCCAAGATGGCAAGCTATGAAGAGCAGATAGCCACAACCTCCGAACAGCTCTCTTCGATAAAGAAGAAGAGTGCCGAAGTCTCTACCGAAAAAGAGATAAAGGCTCTCGAGATGGAGGAGGAGATAGCCCGTGAGAAGATAGCCTTCGCCAACGACGAGATAGAGCGCCTGGCCAAGGTTATAGAGAACAAAAAAGCGCAACTCGAAGAGAAGGATGCGGGAAGAGCGGAGCTTCTCGAAAATCTCGAGAGTGTGGAGAGAGAGGCCAAAGCCGAACTCGCCGGAATAGAGAAGCAAAAAGCCGAACTCTACGCCGAGAGAGAAAAGATCGTTCACGATATCGACCAGAAGATTCTCGCCTTCTACGAAAAGATAAGAAAGTGGGCAGGCAATACGGCCATAGTCCCCGTACGGAAACAGGCATGCTACGGATGTTTTCTCAAAATCAGCGACAAGACCTATTCCGACCTGATAAGAGGTGAGGAGATAATCAACTGTCCACACTGCGGGAGAATACTCTATCTCGAAGAAGAGGATAGTCCCACGGAGGGGTAGATAGCGTTTTGTTCTATCTTCTCTACAATCTGATGTCGGCACTGCTCTACCTGCTTGCACTGCCGCTCGTAGCGCTACTTTCACTGAAAAAAAAATATAGAGAGTCTATCCCTGCTAGGTTTCTACTCAGAAAGAATCCTCCCTTGCCACCGGATGGGATACATTTTCATGTATGTAGCTACGGAGAGGCCAAAGCCGCAGAAAAGCTCATCCTCTCCATACCGGAGGAGAGTCGTCGCATAAGCACCACCACCCAAACGGGATTCGAAGCAGTCTCGGCTCTCTCGAAAAACAGCAGATATCTCCCCTTCGAGATTCTGCTCCATGGCTGGATAGTTCCGCAAAAGGCGCTCGTGGTTCTGGAGGCCGAACTGTGGTATCTGCTCTTTGCCCTATACAAAAGGAGAGGTGCGAAGAACTTTCTCGTAAATGCCCGTATAAGCGAGCGCTCGTTCCCCAGATACAGGCGCTTCTCCTTTCTGTATAGAAGAATTTTCGCCAATATAGACAGAGTATATGCCCAGAGCGAGGCGGACAGGCAGAGGCTCGAAATCCTCGGTGCCAGAAATATCACGGTTACGGGAAACATAAAATTCTCCTCGCTGGCATCCGCACAGAGAGCTCTTCTTAAACCGCAGGGGGTTCTACTCTGTGCGGCCAGTACGCACGAAGGGGAGGAGGAGATGATTCTCGAGGCTTTCGGAGCGATGAAGATGAAGTATCCGCAAGCCAAAATGGTTATCGTCCCGAGACATCCCGAGCGCTTCGCCAAAGTCGCAAAGCTCATGGAGAGTTTCGCAGATGAAAACTCCATGGAGTTCGCCAACTTTTCGGCTAATGAAAACTTCGAAAGAGACCTGACTCTGATGGACCGTATGGGAGAGCTCGTCAACTGTTACGCCATCTGCGATATTGCACTCATAGGAGGCTCTTTCGTAGCGGTCGGGGGGCACAACGCCGCCGAAGCGGCCCAGTTCAATATACCCATAATCTCTGGCGAACACTATTTCAACCAGAGAGAGCTTTTCAGAGGAATCTCCGGTCTGAAGATAGCGAAGGCGGACGAGCTCGCCGAAATCCTGATGGAATGGGAGAAGCTGCCCAGGACCTCGATTGTCGGCGGCATGGGAGAGACGGAAAAGATCATACAGGAGTTGCTCGATGTTCTACGAAATGGATGAAGATAGAGTCAGACTCAGGCTCAAAGCTCAACCAGGGGCCGGCAGAAGCGAGTTTTGCGGTCTCTATACGGAAGATATGCTCAAGGTGCGTATAGCCGCAGCCGCTGTCGATGGGGCGGCCAACAAAGAGTTGATCAAAATCATCTCCAAAACATTCAAGGTACCCAAAAGCTCGATAGAGCTCCTCAGCGGTCAAAACAGCAAGATAAAGAGAGTGGAGTTTCCCAAAACGGAAAAGTTCATGGAGTTCATAGAAAAGATGAAAGAGAGAGAATGATGCAGAAGGCTTACAAACTACTGGCCGCTCAGGAGAATATATCCAACAAAAGGGCCAAAGAGCTCATAGACAGAGGGCTCGTCTATTCCGGCGACAAAAAGATCAAAATAGCCAGGGCTCAGATGCCGGAAGATAGCAGATTCAGAGTCGAAGAGCCTCGTGATATCGAAATCATCTATCAGGACGACGACATGGTGGTGATAGACAAACCCGCCTTCATAGAGAGCTCCGATATAGAAAAGGCGATAGAGGGGGCGAGACTTCTTCATAGGCTCGACAGGGAGACGAGCGGAGTACTTCTTCTCTCCAGAAACGAGGAGTTCAGCCGCAAAGCGATAAACGCCTTTAGAAGGAGAGAGGTCAAAAAGGTCTATGTGGCCTGGGTCGAGGGGGTTCTATACGAAGAGTTGAGTGTGGACCTTCCGATAAGTACGGACAGGAGAAGAGGCTCCGCTTTCTCCAGAGTGGATAGAAAGAGGGGCAAAGAGGCGATAAGCAGAATATATCCCGACGAAGTACAGGGGAAAAAGAGCAAAATTCGTATCGAGATAGATACGGGTCGTACACATCAGATAAGAGTACACCTGGCACATCTGGGATATCCCATCGTCGGAGACGAGAAATATGGGAGTACGACACAGAGCAAAAGGATACTTCTGCACGCCAAGAGAATAGAGTTGCTCGGAATGAGTTTCGAAGCGCCGGAACCCAAAGAGATACTTCGCTACAAATAGATTCGATCGGAGATATCCGTACCCGCTTGCGACTCTTTATCGATATGAGATAGTTCGGATATCGCCTCTTTCATATGTAGCGCTTGTCAAAGTTTGCTCATCTCATCCATAAATGAGTCTGCAAGACGGCTCATTAGCATTTTGGCAAGAGCTATATTGCCGTCATCTCTGAAGATGGCGAAGATATTTAGTTTGTCGTGGCTCTCACTACTACGATATGCCGTAGAGCTGATTAGAAATATGTGCCCATCGGCTGTTCTGGTCTCTACGAAGTCAGCTTCACTGAAACCGATATCCAAAGAGGATTCGGAAATCATCTTGAAGGCGTCACTAAAGATGGTAGCGCAATATGCGACATCGACTCCTGTATTGTCTTCGTCGAGATATAGTGTTTCACCCATATAGTTCAATACGGCAGAACCTATATACCCGCTCACTGCTGCCAATTTGTGCATTGGTGTTTCGAAATCTATCATACTATCGACTCCTCTTCATGATTCTATGTTTCGCAACTATTCGATTGACTTCGTCGAAATTGCAAAAGGCGAAGTCAATCTTTTTGTGCCCTCCCGCGATTGTGGGGCGAATGAACAATCCCCCTTTTGTCAATCTAAGCCGAGCTGTACAAATTGTGCGATATGCTCGAACCTCTCTCTTTCACCATGAGAGAAAATATCCCCTATTTTATCCAAATATTCTCCTCTCTATCGTATATAGCCTACGCTAAAACGATAGGAATTATGATTTTTTGGATAGAATAACAGCCAATTGCGGATACTCAAAGCAGATAAAGGTAGATTCCAGACAAATGAAAGACAATGGCAAGAAGAGATAGAAGACTCAATTACGACAGAGCCGGTGACAATATAGAGGTACTCGTCAGAACAATGGACGAGATATCGAAAACAGAGTCCATATCCCGTATCTACTCACTTTTGAGAGAGATGGTCAATGGCATTTTCGAAACGGACGGTACGGAGCTCTTTCTTCATGATAAAAAGAGACAGCAACTCTATCTTCCAGATGAAACGGAAGGAATGAAGTTCGATATGGCCCGGCCGTCGGGCCTCATGGGCAGTGTTCTTGTCGAATGCGAACCCATATATTACAACTACGCACTTAGCGAAAAGGAGTTCGATAGAAAAATCGACAAACCCGAGGGTGCAAAGATACGATCTTTGATGTTCATTCCCGTCTATGACAATGAGGGTGAAGAGCTACTTGCCATTTTGAGACTGTTCAAATATGTAAGCAATAGTAGAATGTTCACGGATGAAGATATCAGGGTGGCGAAGTCTCTGATTCCGTTTCTCAAAAAAGTGATACGGGTAATAGAAAAAGGTTTCGCGGAGAGTGAAGAGAGTGCGGAGCTTGGCAAAGAGGCCCGGGAGGTAAAAAAGAGAATAGACGAAGAGAGAGAGAAGCGAAGCGAAACGGATTTCGACAATCTTGTCATGGATATATCCTCCATGGTGCACGATATCAGAACTCCGGCAAATACGCTTGGCGGATTTCTGGAGTTGCTGGAGGAGCATATAGAGGATGAAAGGCTTCTCGAATATATAAAAAATGCGAGAGAGAGTGCCATATTGATAGATAGGCTGACGACATCGGTGCTCAATAGCGTAAAGTACGGCTCCAAAGCCGACAAAAGCGAAATGAAAACCGTCTATACCAACAGATTTTTCGCCTCGATTGCCGAGGGTTATACAGCTGGCATGTTCAATAAGAGTATCGATTACTACATCTATATCGATCCCTCTCTACCAAAAGAGATACGAATAGACGAACTCAAGCTCAAAAGAGTACTCATGAATCTCCTTGGTAACGCCTGGAAGTTTACTCCCAGAAACAAAAGTGTCACTTTCGATGTAAGATATTCGAGCGACAAAAAAGAGTTCTTGATATCAGTGATAGATACCGGACTTGGCATAGAGGCGGAAAAACAGAGGGAGATTTTCGAGGCGTTCAAACAGATCGACGGTGTGGAGGCGGAGGTGGAAGGAAGCGGCTTGGGGCTCGCTATCGTCCAAAAGTATGTTCGCTCCATGGGTGGAGAGCTTAGCCTGAAAAGCAAAGCGGATATCGGTAGTGTCTTTAGATTCAATCTGTCTCCAGAGATTGTCAACGAAGAGAGAAATATTCCACGATACGAGCATTTCGAGAAGAAGATATCCATAATCACCGAAAGAGAGAATAGCCTCGATGTCAGATGGCTCAAAAAATATATGACGCAATTCGGTCTGCCCCCGTCACGAATAGAAGTCGGAAAAGATTTTTCGAAAGATTCGACACATCTGATATGCTTCGAGAACAGTATCGATAAAGAGCTTTTGCACAGAGCACAGCGAAGTGGTATCAAGGTGATTCTATTCGAAGAGAATTTTCTATCTCTCGAGAGTGATGAAAAGTATCCCATTATCTCCAAGGGTACATATTACGGACAAAAACTCTTCGACGAGACATATTTCAAACCGCCCGTAAATATCCTCATAATGGATGACAACAAAATCAATATAGCGCTACTTGAAGCGATTTTGGAGAATGAGCATGTCAACACTCATTCAGCGACATCTCTTACGGAGGCTCGCAGACTTTTGGGGCTATCCGAAAGAGACGGCAAAGGATACGATCTGGTCTTTTTGGATAAGTATCTGCCCGATGGAGATGGTGACGATATAGCCCACCTCATAAAGAAAAGATGGAAAGATACAGTTATAATATCGATGACGGGAGATCCGAATAGCGAGGAGAACCCCCACGATATATACGATATGCATATAGCAAAACCCTTCAGTAGGAAACTGATACAAAAAATCGTCAGAGAGTTTCGATAAAGGATTGTTCGGTTATGTTCGATACATTGACAGATAGTTTCAAAAATGCAATAGGTAAAATTCGTTTTCACGACGACGAAAAGGCTCTAAAGAAGGCTCTCACAGAGCTCAAAAAGTCTCTTCTCAAGGCCGATGTGCACCACAAAGTGGTCAAAGAGCTCATATCCACCGTCGAGAGAGATACCAAAAAAGAGGGTATAGGAAAAGAGAACTTCCTCAAGGCTCTACGCAATGAGCTCGAGAGGATATTGACGGCAAAAGGCAATCAGGGCTTCGTTTTCGCCTCCAGACCGCCTACGGTGGTTCTGATGACCGGTCTGCAGGGCTCTGGTAAAACCACCACTACGGGCAAACTCGCCTATATGCTCAAGGAGCAGAAGAAGAAAAAGGTTCTCGTAGCGGCCGCGGACCTTCAGAGACTCGCGGCGGTAGAACAGCTTAGACAGATCTGTCAGCAGATAGATGTGGATCTCGTGGCCGATGAAGAGGCAGCTCCCGAAGAGATAGTCCGCAGGGCGCTGAAAAAGGCGCAAAAGGAGCTGTACGATGTACTTATCATAGATACCGCAGGGCGTCTGGCCATCGATGAAGAGCTCATGGATGAGCTCGCCGGAATAAAAGATATCGCACAAGCCGACGAAATATTCTATGTAGCCGATGCCATGACGGGTATGGATGCTGTCAGAACGGCCGCCACCTTCAACGAGAAGATCGGTATAACGGGTGTCGTACTCAGTAAATTCGACGCCGACAGCAAAGGCGGAGTGGCCCTTGGTATCGCACATCAGGTAGGCGTGCCTCTACGCTTCATAGGTAGCGGAGAGAAGATGCCCGATCTAGATCCCTTCATCCCCGAAAGGGTCGTGGGCAGACTGATGGGGGCCGGAGACATAGAGGGGCTGGCCGAGAAGACTGCGGCAGTTATCGACGAGAAAACCGCCAAAAAGATGAGCAGAAAGATCAAGAAGGGAGAGTTCAACTTCAACGATTTTCTGGAGCAGATGGAGCAGATGAAAAAGCTCGGCTCTATGAAATCGATCATGGAAATGATTCCAGGGATGAACAATATCGCCAAACAGCTTGGCGACATAGACCTCGAAAACTCGCAAGAGGTGAAGCAGATAAAGGCCCTCATATCCTCGATGACACCCAAGGAGAGAGAGCATCCGGAGTTGATGAACAGTAGCCGCAGAAGACGAATCGCGAAGGGCTCGGGGTTGAGCCAAGCGCAGGTAAATCGAATACTCAAGCAGTTCAAAGGTGCCGCCAAGATGGCGAAAAGGCTCTCCGGCAAAGGCGGCATGAAACAGATGCAGGAGATTATGAAGCAGATGCAAGGCGGCGGAGGCTTCCCCAGAGCGCGATAGATGGAAACTGGCAGTCGGGACTCTATTTCCCTTCCGTTGCCGAAAATTTAAAATAGTCTTCAAGTCGATTCTGCTATAATACGCCTCCTAAGTTCTGATGAGTCTTTTGCCGTCAAAGAGAGTTGTCAGCACTTGAAAAATCAATATATTAAGGAAAAGAAAATGACAATGATTCGTATGACCCGCATGGGAAGAAAGAAAAAGCCTTTTTATCGTATCGTAGTGACAGATAGCCGCAAAAGAAGAGACGGCGGCTGGATAGAGTCGATAGGATACTACAACCCAATCAGCAAAGAGAAGGTGATCTCCATAGACGAAGAGAGACTCAACTACTGGTTGAGCGTCGGTGCGCAGATGAGCCCCGCTGTCAAAAGAATCTCCAAGAGATAAGCCCTCGAGATGGTTCACGACTTCATTCTAAACTACGCCTCTCTGATAGTGAACCATCCGGAGAGTCTGCGTATGGAGACATTCGAAATAGACGAAGGTTATGATGAGATAACTCTCTACGCCGACCCGGAAGATGTGGGTAAACTGATAGGCAAAGAGGGCAGAATGATAAATGCCATCAAAATCGTGATTAGCGGATGCAAGGCAAAAGGCGGTAAAAGCTACAGAATCAACATCCAACCAGATAGCAATGGCTGAAAAAAGTTTCGTCATAGCCCGTATAGGGCGGACTGTAGGCCTTCACGGCGACCTGAAACTCAATCTTCTTACAGATTTCCCCGAACAGTTCGAAAAAGGTGCCCTCTTTCGCAGCGACAGAGGCGAGCTCGAAATTATCTCCTACAATCCCTCCAGAAATCTCGTGCGTTTCAGAGGATACGAGAGTCTCGAAGAAGCCAAAAGGCTGACCAACTGCAAACTCTACAGCAGCGAGAGAGAGAGTAGGCGCAAGTGCAAACTTGCTGATGGAGAGTATTTCTGGTTCGACCTCATAGGTATGGAGCTCTACGATGGCGAGAGACTCTTAGGAAAGGTCTGCGAGATTCAGAGACTTCAGGAGAGCGACTATCTCCATATCGAGACGCAGACGCAACTCGTGGCGCAATCTCTACCCAAAAGCTTTCTCGTCCCCTACATCCCGAGATATATCCTCTCCGTAGATACCGAGGCGGGCAAAATCCACACTACCGACACCTTCGATATACTGGAAGCGAGCTGATGCGCTTTACCTTCGTTACGATTTTCCCGGAAATTGTAGAGGGATACTTCAGCGCCTCCATACTCAAAAGGGCTGTAGAGAACTCCCTGATAGAGCTCGATTTCGTCAATCCCAGAGATTACACCCTGAGTCGATACAAAAAGGTCGATGAGAGTATGATAGGAGGCGGAGCGGGTATGTTGATGTCTCCCCAACCTCTCGACGATGCCCTCAAAAGTATCAAAAGAGACTCTCCAAATGCACATGTCATATTTCTCACACCTGCGGGGAAGCCTTTCAGACAGCACGATGCAAAGAGACTCTCTTCTATGCGGCATATAGTGCTCGTAGCCGGCAGATACGAAGGTATCGACGAGAGGATACTCGAACTACACGCCGACGAACTCTTCAGCACCGGCGATTTCATCCTTACCGGAGGTGAACTTCCGGCACTCTGCATCTGCGATGCGGTAAGCAGAAACATAGAGGGGGTACTCGGCAACTCCTCTTCCCTGCTCGAAGAGAGTTTCGAAGAGAATCTGCTCGAGGCGCCATCTTTTAGCAAACCGGATCTCTTCATGGGAAAAAGAGTCGTTTCAGAGTATTTAAAGGGAAATCATAGTAAAATCGCGGCTATTAAAAAGCAGATGGCTTTGTCTCGCACAAAGTATTTCCGACCTGATCTATATCGAAAAGCAAAGGTAGAAAAATGAAAAACAGATATATCGAGAGCTTCGAGAAGGCTCAGATAGAATCCAAAAATATCCCCGACTTCAAAGCTGGTGACACAGTTCGTGTAGCGGTCAGAATCAAAGAGGGGAACAAAGAGCGTGTCCAGAACTATGAGGGTGTGTGTATCTCCATAAGAGGAGAAGGTACCGGCAAAACTTTCAATGTAAGAAAGATAGGCGCCAACAATATTGGTGTCGAGAGAATCTTCCCCCTCTACTCCGAAAGCATAGAGAGCATCGAGCTTGTCAGAAGAGGTCGCGTAAGGCGAGCGAAGCTCTTCTATCTCAGAGAGAGAAAAGGAAAAGCGGCTCGTATCAAAGAGCTCAGGAGAAAATAATATCCTCGAAGGAGCGGAGCCCATCCCCTCTCTCCGCCCTAAATAATTTCAGAATTTCACTCTTCTTGCTCTCCAAAGTTTTCCAATCAATCATACACAGAAAATACTCTAAAGATAATGTTCGATACTATCGACTCGATGCTTTTTTGCAAAAGCATGACCTCGTTGAAGCTACAGGTACCTTACTGATGTTGCTATTGGGAGATTTTCGGACTCTCCCTATGCTTCATCGAAATTGAACTCTTTTATCGCCTCTCTTTTTTCTGCATTATTCCACTTCGGGTGATACAAAAATTTTAACACTCCCCTCACCTACCCGTCTCTACAACCAGAATCTGGGAAATTGCTCGCGATATAATCTTCGAGCATCTCTTCTGGCATAGGTCTGCCATAGAAATAACCCTGAATGGTATCGCAACTATGTTCGTGTATGAATTTTGCCTGCTCGGATGTCTCCACGCCTTCGGCGATAATTCTAATCCCGAAAATATGGCCCATCTGAATTATGGCATCTACAATTGCGGCCGCATCTTTATCATACGGGAGCTCTTTGATAAAGCTTCTATCTATTTTCAATGTATCGGCTGGAAACTGCTTGAGATAGGAAAGAGAGGAATATCCGGTCCCGAAATCATCTATACTTATCATGATACCGAAACTTTTGAGTCTCTGCATCTTTTCGATACTTCCTGCCATATCACTCATGAGTACCGATTCGGTCAACTCCAGTTCCAAAACCCCCTTCGGTATCCCATACTTCACGACGAGTCGATATATATCTTCTACAAAATTATCCTCCGCAAACTGCAATGCCGAAATATTTGCAGAGATTCGATATCTGAAATCGAAATCGACAATCTTTTTACACACCTTCTCCAGCACCCATTTTCCTATCTCTATTATCAAACCGCTCTCCTCTGCGGTATGAATATATTGATTTGGCAGAAGTTCGCCTAAAACTTTGCTTTTCCAACGCAATAGGGCCTCGAAGCCGCGTAGCTTTTTTTTGTCGCAACAGACTTGAGGTTGATAGTACAAGGAGAGTTCATCGTTTGATAGGGCATATCTTAGTTGCGTCTGAATCTCATGTTTGTTTCTAATCTCGCTCAGCATGGAATCGTCGAAGAAGTGGAATCTGTTTTTACCCCTCTTTTTGGCTTCGTACATAGCCAGATCCGAATATTGCAAAAGGTCTTGGAAATTGTTTCCGTCGTCAGGATAGATTGCGATACCTATACTGAAGGATGTGTGCAAAAGATGCGTACCTATTTTATACGGACGCTCTATTTCCGACAATATACACTCGACCTTCTGGGTAATTTGTCGTTGATCTTCTATATCTTCCACAAGCACCAGAAACTCGTCTCCCCCCTGTCTGCTTATATTCTCCGGCTCACCTACGGCTTCTCTCAATCTCTGTGCAACCTCCTGCAGGAGTGTATCGCCAATCAGATGCCCCAGAGAATCGTTCACTGTCTTGAAATTGTCCAGATCGAGATAGAGAAGTGCCAGCTTCCTCCCTCTCTGTTTGGCTCTTCTAATCTCATGCTTTACATACTCTTCGAAAAAGAGCCTGTTGGGAAGTTTGGTGAGAATATCGTAGTGCGCCAATTGCGTGAGTTTCTGCCTCGTGCGGTAGATGTCGGTCATGTCGGTTTGCAACGCTATATAATTTCTTATCTTTCTGTGGGTATCTCTTATCCCTTTTATGGAAAGCCATACGATATATTCCGTCCCGTATTTATCGATATTGTGCACCTCTCCCTGCCACTCGCCTCTCTCTTCCAGACTTTTGTGCATTATGGCATAAAATGTGTCGTCGTGGTATCCCGATTTCAAAATTGCCGGTGTCTTTCCGATCACCTCATCCGCACTATAGCCGGTCATCTTCGTAAATGCCGGATTTACGGAGATTATTTTGTGTCTATTATCCGTTATCAATATCGCTTCGGAAGCATTGTCGAATATCGAGGCATGAAGCCTGAGCTTCATCTCGTTTTCGATCTTAGAAGTTATATCGTTGATATAGGAGACGAGAAATACCGGATCTCCCTCATCGTTTTTCAATATCCTGGCTCTATCTTCGACCCATACATCCGTACCAGAAGCATCCACAATCCTGTAGGGCTCGTGATATATCTCCTCTTGCTCCTTGCGCAAGGCAAGCTCTATATCTGCCGTTATCCGCTCTTTGTCTTCCGGATGTATCAAGTCGAAATAGGATTTTTCCCGCTTATAAAATACGGTACTTTCATATCCACAAAGATCGATTACATTCGGAGATACATACTCTACACTTCTCTTTTCGTCAAGTTTCCACTGAAATAGAACTATATGACTCTGAGAGAAAAGTTTGAGCATAGTGTCGAGATCTTCCGAATTCTTCTCCACTATATGAGAGAGTGCCTCGAATGTTTCCAGATTGTTATGAAGCACCATATGCGCACTTATATTGCAAGCACCCTGCATCATCACATCTCTTCCCGGCTCCGAAAGAGCTATACCGGTAATCGTCTCGTTGAGCAGTTCGTTTCTATCCTCGAGATGATAGAACTCTCCGTATGTAAAGAAGCCGGCGGTAGGAGCCATAGAGGCATATGGTAGTATTTCGGGATGGATATCGTAGGATATGAATCTCTTTCTGGCCATACATGAGTATATGAAGAATGTCTGTACAACCATATCGCTTACCGGCTCCAGGGCATTGGATATGTTTTTTATGATTCCTACCGAGTTTCCGAAGCCAAATCTCGCCTCCTCTCCCTCTCTCACATTGCCGGCAAGTATCAACGAGCCGTCATCTTTCTTGCCGAGCACCGCCCTAGCAACCTGCATAGAGCCTCTTTGTACCATAAGCGGAAACTCTATACCGACCTTCGGCAATCTCTCTGCGGTCTTGTCTCCGAAATATCTCCTGTAGAGCTCTACGGCAGGGATATGATCTATAGTATAGACCCTGTTCCCGACAGCTTTGGTTATTTTGAACTTTCTATCTACGGGAAGCCAGTCGAAATAGTAAAAGTTTCGGACTTTGAGAAGATCGGAATTCAAAGATGCGCCAACGGCTCCATGCGATATCAATCTATCCTCATGCAGGACCCATGTCTGGGTGAATGTGGAGTTGTCACCAGCCATACCCCCGCCAATCATCACTTCGGGGGCCAGCGAGTGGACACCGTAGAGTATATCCTCACCGTTACTGTAGGTTCCGTCACTCAATATCAACAAAAGCTTGGTGTTTTTGTCGCAAATCGACGACAGTCGCCTGCCGTCGGTGTATGAATCTCCACTTTCACTGAAAGTCGTGCGCACCTCCGTATGTTCGAAGATCGTTATCGATACGACGCTTCTTTTGGCTGTAACCTCCTTGCCCGCTATTTCGCCGTCGGTAGTTGCTCCGATAACTTTTGCATCGGGCAAGGATTCTTTTACAATTCTCGAATACTCCTGAAGATACTTTTTGTCCTCTCCGCAAAATATCTGGACCAGTATGCCGGAACGGGCCGAAGACCACTCCGGCATACTTGTCTCTATATCTTTTTCCAACTTCCCTTTATAGGCTTTGAACACTACGGTAAACATATCGACTCTTCCAAGCTTGATTTCAAACTATTAAGCTACTTATATCGTTTCTAATAGAAATTTCATTGTCCGATATTTTTACCACTTTTATACTTATAGATAAATTTATGCTTTTGTCCTTTTTTGACAAAAGTCTTTTCAATAGGAGCGGTTTTTCATCGCCTGTGCCGCCTCTCTCTCCAGTGTTCTTTTCTTGAGAGTCTCTCTTTTGTCGTGAAGTTTTTTGCCTCTTGCAAGAGCGATTGAGACTTTCGCTCTGTTTCTTTCATTGAAATATAGCATCAGCGGTACGATGGTCAATCCCTCTTTGGAGATTTTACCGAAGAGTTTTTCGAGCTCTCTTTTGTGGAGCAGGAGTTTCCTCGGAGCCCTTTCGTCTCTCGAGAAGTGCCTGTTGGCTGTGTCGAGATGGGAGATATGGGCATTGAGCAGCCACAACTCCCCTTTTATGAATCTGCAGTAGGCGTCGTTGAGATTGACTCTCGACGCTCTGAGCGCTTTGACCTCATCACCTTTGAGCACTATACCGGCTTCGAACTTCTCCAGTATTTCGTAGTCGTGTCTGGCTTTTCTGTTTTTGGAGATCACCTTTATCATATTTTCACCTCTTTCATCTCTCCTGCTCTTCTCTTTTCATTCTGAAAAAACTGCTTCCGCTGCCGCTGAAAAACCACCCCTCGGGAGCTGCCTGCTTAAGTCTGTCGCATACGGCCAGAGCCGCAGGGTATAGATCGTTCAGGGTGGCGGGCTTGTGCGTCATCTCGAGGATATCGCGGGATTTCATGCTCAGATACCTTTCGGGCCTGTCGCTCCCCACAGTACCGAGAAGCTCTCTATTGTAGTATCGATAGACCTCCGCCGTATCGCATGCTATATCGGGAGTGAAGATCTCCAGCTGTAGCGAATCCTCCTCGAAGGGCTCCACCACCTCTCCGAAACCCGAAACATTCGCACTTTCGAAACCGTGGACGAAAAATGGCACATCGGCACCGACCGATGCTCCGATAGCCGAGAGAGTATCCGCTTCGAGTCCCAGAGAGCATACTTCGTTGGCGAGTAGGAGGAATGCCGCCGCATCCGAACTGCCGCCCCCCAGACCTGCCTGAGAGGGGATATTTTTCTCCACTCTCACTTTGTGGGAGCGGAAGAACTCTCTTAGCCTTTTCGGGGGCTTTTGCCGAAGCAGGGCTTCATAGGCCCTGTATATCGTGTTGGAGCGAATCTCTATGCCGTCGCAGCCATCGATTGTGAAAGATTTCGAATCTGCCGGAACGAAAGATATCGTATCGTATAGACTCTTGACCAGCATGAAACGGGAGAGTAGTGTATGGTAGCCGTTTTTATAACCCGTTATTTTGAGAAAGATATTCACTTTGGCATATGCTCTTCTCTGCACTCCGAATCCCCCTTTTTATAGAAAGAGCCCTTCGCTCCTCTTCTTCCGCACTTTCGCAATGGAGTATAGCGCATAGCCGCATAGAGAGCGGTTATATATCGTATCTCTTTTCCAGCCATCTACAGAGGAAGTAGATGGCGTAGATGTGCTGTTTGAATCTGCTGCGTCTCTTCCCGCGCTCGAGCAAGTCCGAAAGAGCGTCCTCTCTGAAAATAGCCGTTTTCTCCTGTACTCTGCGTACTCTTTCGAGCTCACCGCTTTCGGAAAGCCACTCCATGAAGGGGTAGCTGAATCCCTTCTTTTTTCTATATACAATCTCCGGAGGAAGATAGCTGCGAGCGACACTCTTGAGCAGTCCTTTGCCCTCGGCATCGAGCTTCAGCGAAGAATCCACTCCCAGGAGATACTCTACCACTCTTTTGTCGAGGAAGGGGCTGCGGGCTTCTATGGAGTGAGCCATGCTGACCCTGTCGAGTTTTTTCAAAAAGAGTTCGGCAAGAAGTGTATTTATATCGCAATAGCTGTACCACTGCGTCTCATCTGTACCACCCATGGCTTCGAAGCGTCTATAGAGAGGCTCTATACTCTGTAAAGAGCTGTCGTCTTTGACATTGAGCTTCAGTATTCTGTTGAGCTGCAAATCGGTGAAGAGCTCGCTCATCGAGCGAAAGAGTATGCTCTGGTCGAAGACCCTCTTGTATCTCTCCCACTCCTTGTTCATGGAGAAGTTGGCTCTGAAGTAGTTTCGAAGCCAGTTTCTATATTTCAGCCCGGAGGCTTTGGATATGTCGTGATACTCCCTGTATAGTCTGTATCCCAGGAAGATTTCATCACTGCCGTCGCCGCTGAGCACCACCTTGAACCCTCCGGCCGAGATCTTTTTCATCATAAACCAAAGTGGAACGGCCGCGGGGTCGAGCAGAGGCTCGTCGAGATGTAGGCAGAGCTCGTCGAGAGCTATGAGAAAATCTTCCATATCCATCGTGAACTCATGGTGATTGGAGGATATGTGCTGGGCCGCCATGGCCGCATATCTTCTCTCGTCGTACTTCTCGTAACCCTCGTATCCTATGCAGAAAGTATCTATGGGCTCTCCTCTTATACCGGCCGCCATGGCCGCTATGGTCGATGAGTCGAGTCCTCCCGAGAGCAGTGCTCCCCACTTCACCTCTTTCGGTATTCGTATAGCTACGGCCTCGAGCACTCTTCGCTCTATCTCTTCTACCGCCTCTTGCCTTTTCTTTATCATCCCGGCGCCGGAGAAGGGGGAGTATGGGAAGGTGGAGCTCTCTTCGGCACCCCTGCCTATCTCCACTACTTCGGAAGGTGAGAGCTGTCTTATGGCGGGGTAGAAACTCATGGGAGCAATCGTTGTCTGAAAAAAGAGAAGATGAGAAAGAACTCTCCTCTCGAAGCCGATTTCGGGATATAGATGCACTATGGCACGAACTTCGCTCGAAAAAATCAGCCTCTCCCCGAAGCGGGCGTAGTATAGGGGTTTTTTGCCGAAGAGGTCTCTGGCGAGGAGGACTCTTTCGGGAGTGACTATCGCTATGGCGAACATCCCTCTCAGGTGGGATATGAACTCCCTGTCCCATCTTCTGAAAGCTTCATAGATTACATCCGTCTCGCTCATTTCGCTCGAGCCGAACTCTTCGGCCAGCTCTTTGTAGTTGTAGATCTCTCCGTTGAAGAGCACAATATCCTCTCCGTAACGGCACCTGAGAGAACTCTCTGCGACATCCGTGATGGAGAGTCTCGCAGAGGCTGCGAAGAGTGATTCGTCGCAGATGAGCGTTTCGGCGTCCGGCCCCCGATGAGCGAGGAGTCTGAAAGCTTCTATAGCTCTCTTCGTTTCATACTCTCCTACAATGCCGAATATCGCGCACATCGCCTCCCCCTCCTATGTGAGTACGAAAAATATCAACTCCTGGGGAGTGAAACTTCTGCCCTCTATGAGTATCCTCCCGTCATGTAAGGAGCCTTTGAGTATATAGAGTCCCTCCCGCACCTTGGCCAGACCCTTGTCCACCATGGAGTCGAGAATGAGGGAGAGTTCCGGATAGAGTCTCCGGGCTACTTCTTTTTCGAGTCGCAAATCGAAATTGCCGTCGAAAAGCCTGTCGAGTCTCGAGAGCAGAGATATCACTGCCGAAACAGCGTTGCCTTTGAGAGCTTCACCTTTGTATAGTAGTTCTATATGTATGTGGCTCTCTTTCGAAGCCTTCAGATGTGTATCGAAGAGTATCCGACTTCTGTTTTTGATGATGGTATCGTTGAATATCTCCACAAGCTCCTCTTCGAGGGCGGCTATCTCGTCCAGGGCTTTGCGTATGGCTTCCAGATCT
>CAJXJF010000011.1 GCA_913054475.1 uncultured Nitratifractor sp. | reverse complement strand
TCGCGGCCCCAAAACGGCGACGCATTCTATGGGGCGGCGACTTCAGTCGCCGGTAGAGTCTCATATACAGTATCGGTCTGATTTAGCCATCTCGATATGAAGTCCGAAAGCCAAAGGAGTCGGAGGTTTCAGCTCCGCATAAACGGTGATATCGGCGAGCAGGTTGTCTCTTGTATGGGAAAAGAGAGAAAAAAGTATTGCAAGTGGCTTTTTATAGTTCCACCCTGCAGTGAGATTTGGGGGTCTCCCAGAACTCCACCGCTTTGACTTTCACTTTCAACTCTCTCATTTTTTCCGAAACTATATGCGCTATCCAGGCAGTCAGATTTTCGCTCGTGGGTACGAAATCCACCACCACTATCCCTTGGTACTTTTCAAGCAGTGCATCCGGAGAGTTCTGCGGCAATATGGAGAGATTGGCGAGCCAGTAGCCTTCTTCGTGTCGGAGCATGAGAGCTTCGTCCATCTTTCCCTCTTTGTCGCAAAAGTGGCTCATAAGGTCGAAAAAGAGAGGATCGTTTCTATCTATGATGAACTTGTGGTCCAAGACGGCGTCCAGCCACGCCTTGAACCAGTCGAGATGTTTGAAATCGGTGACCATACCGTCTTGAAGGGTATCCGACTCGAGATGAATGGCTATCCTGCCCTGATGTCCGTGCAGATGTCTGCACGCAAGGCAGGAATCGAGGCTGAATTTGCTATCGAGTTTCTGCGACCATACCCTGTGGCCGTAGCAGAAATCGAAAGATTTGTCGATGTACCACTTCATACTGTATATCCCTTCAAAAATCTCTTTGGCGTAGAAGAGTTACGAAAATTCCGGACTCTAACGGGATTATACACTAAAGATTAGGCGCTAATTCCACTCTCCTGCACTTTTGGATAGAATCGTAGTATGAATGCAATCATTGAGTTTATAAATATGAATGTGCCGGATAGAGTGTTGAAGCTATGGGCTGGGGTGCATACCACACCTGGCGAAGTGTTGGTCTCCGTGTTCGTACTTATGCTGGCCATAGTCCTCAATTGGTTCATGAGAAAGCCCGTACGCAGCTGGATACGACACTATCTCTATCATCATAGAAGAGAGGTGTTTTTCCGTTTTCTCTTCTATAGGATAGATAAGCTGATGCGACCGTTGAGACTCTTTATCTCCGTCATACTGCTGAAGATATCTATAGAGATTTTTACGGTCCAGGAGATGATAGACACGCTGTTTTTCTCTCTATACTGGTTCTTTTTCTTCTGGTTTGTCTATGAGGTGATAAAGTTTCTCCTCTATACCACACTCGTGAGCAAGCTCAAGAGGCAGAGAATGGCTAGGATGGAGCTTTTCAACCTCTTTCTCAACATAACGAGAGTCTTCATAGCCATACTTCTGGTGATTTTCATACTCTCGCATCTCGGAGTCGATTTGACGGCACTTGTGACCTCTCTGGGTATCGGAGGCGCCATCATCGGTCTGAGTGCCAAAGATACCCTCACCAACTTTTTCGACTCCATCAGACTCGTGAGTGAAGATGCCTTCAGGCAGGGAGACTGGATAGAGACGAGAGATTTGGAGGGTTTCGTTACAGAAATGGGTCTCTCCTCCACCAAGATAAGGACTTTCGACAACGCCATGGTCACCGTCCCCAACTCCAGACTGGTGAACGACTATATCAAAAACTGGTCGCGAAGGATGGTCGGTAGGAGAATCAAGTTTCATATCAGAATCAAATATACTCAGGATATGGCAGAGGTGGAGAGAGTCATATACGAAATCTACGAGATGCTCCATCGCCATCCCGATATAGTCAACGAAAACAAACTGCCCTATCTCAAGAGTATGAAGATGACATATGAAGATGGCCTTTTCAATCTCGACGACAAGTACGGGGTCAGAAGGACACTGCTGGTCTATCTCGACGAGCTCGACAAATATTCGATGAATATACTGGTATATGCCTTTTCGATATCTGTAAACTGGGAGGAGTGGCTCGGGGTGAAGCAGAATGTCATAGGTAAAATCATGAATATTATCGAAGAGTCCGAACTCGAACTCGCCATTCCTATCTACGAAGTCAAGGCTACCTTGGAGAAAAAAGATATGCAAGCGTAGTTGGGTATTGTATAATAAAAAGAGTGATAGTGTTGAGCCTTAAAAAGTTTTTTATATCAAAGGGAGGGATATCTCATGGATAGAGGAGAGGGTGTAGCGGAGTCGTCTTTGCCGGTTCTAAGTGGTGTTTTGACACCAAAAGAGAGTGTTGCAGGTGAAGATTTTATAAAATTTCAAGGAAGCAGAATACTGCTCGTAGATAAAGATGCAAGCGAAGTGAGAGTGATAAAAAGCATTCTGGAAAATGGAAATATAATGGTGGATGTCATTCCTGATGTCGAAAAGGCGTATGAAGAGATAGAGGAGTTTGGCAAGTTTTACGATATCGTACTTTTCGATCTGCCTCAGAGTGTACAAAAAACGCTCGAGATAGCGAAAAAGATAAGAGGGGATAGAAGATTCGGCGATATGGCGATTGTCGTTATGTCGGATGCGCAGAGTATGCCCGAGAGTTCGGTGATGACGCAAAGCGGTGTCAATGCCTTTATCCTCAAACCCCTGACAGCCGGCCATCTATATGAGATACTCGATATATTCATTGCGCAAAGAGCCATCGAGATACTCGACGCGAAAGAGGGTATAGCCAATATGAATGGGGATGAGAAGCTATATCTTTATGTTCTCTCCGAGTTTGTACGAGACTATCGCGACTCGTATATCAAGCTGATAGAGATACTCTACAAAGGAGATAGAAGAAAACTCGAAGAGTTCATAGTCGATTTGGATGGATTGAGCGGAACCATAGGAGCGAAATCTCTACATGCACTGCTTCAGGATATGCTGAAGATGCTCAGAGAGGATGATATGCAGAGTATTTTGGCAAGTATCGCCAAATTTGGCAACGAGATGGAAAAAGTGCTATATCTCATAGAGAAAAAGAGATAGAATTCGAAGTTTCAGACAAATTGAAAAAGAGGTGTGAAAATGGATATCGTATATATAGGTGCGGGTGTAGCGGTGATAGCGGTAGCGGCGTTTCTGATAATGAAGCGCTCGAAAGGGGGTGCGGAGGATGTCGCTTCTGTGCGTACAGGGGATAGAGCCCTCGAAAAGAGAATAATAGATGAGAAAGAGGGTATAGAGAAGGAGCACTTTTGCAAGTTTGCCGGTATGAGGGTACTTCTGGCCGAAGACAATGCCATAAACAGAAAAATCGTCGCCGGTATCCTCGAAGGGAGCGGTGTCGTGCTGGAGTTTGCCGAAGATGGTATCGAGGCTGTACGAAAATGTATCGATAGTGCGGGAGACTCTTTCGATATGGTTTTGATGGATATAGAGATGCCTAGGATGGATGGCAACGAAGCGACTTTGAAAATCAGGGAGAATAGAGCCACAGCGACGATTCCGATAGTGGCGCTGAGCTCTTCGAGCTCCGAGGAGGAGGTGGAGAAGATGTTCTCCAGCGGTATGGACGGGTATATACCCAAGCCCCTCTCCCTAGGCAGACTCTATGGGGCTTTCGAAAGCTTTTCTGGCGGTAGGGTCTGAGAGTGCGTAGCCTGTTTTGCCGCTACGGTCATACTCTTCTATTTCCGGGTTACGGATGCCGTGGCGGTGATGGAGTGTGAAGCCTTCGACGACTCGCCGCTACGAGAAACAGCGCGCAGATGAGGCTCGAAAAGGGCAGACACCACGATATCCCAGAAGCTACGGAGAGAAATATATGATATCCGCGGGCGACAGAGGCAGAAGATAGATACGGAGAAGCCCTCCGAAAGCCTTGAAGTGTAGAAGAGGGGGGATTCGAAGCCTCTTTGGAGAGTCTGCTCGCCGTCAGCTGGCACAACGCCTTCTGCTCCACCCACTCCGGCAAAAAGGAGTGCCGACCTCTCTACAACCGTGCCAAAGACCGACTCGTACTGCATGGATTGTGGCCACAGCCCAAAAAGAGGTAATATTGCTGGATGAGTGGAGATATCGTCGAGAGAGACAGAAAAGATCTCTGAGGCTCTCTGCCTCCCAGGAGTCTCTCCCCCGATTTGAAGAGGAAGATGCTCGTATATATGCCCAGCTATCTCTCCAATCTGTACAGACACGAGTGGCTTGAACACGGCAGTAGCTACGATTAGATCCTTATCTCTCGTAGAAGAGCTCGACAGCGCTCCAATATCGGAGGGAAGGTGACTCTGCGCAATATCAGAAAGGTATTCGAGAGGAGTTTCGGCAAGGGTATGGGCAACAGTCTCTCCATGCTCTGCAAAAAAGGCTTTTTGCAGGAGTTGAGAATCAATATCCGAGGCAGAGGCTCCAAGCTCGAAAAGCTACTACAAAAGGCTTCGCCGATGAAGAGAAGCTGCACAGAGGCCAGGGTGCGATAGAGTCTCTACGACACTCTTGAAATTTCCGGCGAAAAGCACTATATTACGGCCACGAAACGATATATAAAGGGATAGATTATGATAAGTACCGTCAATCTGACACAGCGCTACGGCAAGCGTGTTCTCTTCGACAAGATAAACATCACTCTCGATGCCGGCAAGAGATATGGACTCATAGGCGCCAACGGTGCCGGAAAATCGACATTTATGAAGATACTTGCCGGTGAGCTCGAGCCGAGCGAAGGAGAGGTGCAGATACAGCCCGGCGCAAAGCTCGGGATGCTGGGGCAGAACCAGTACGCATTTGAGGATTTCACCCTCAAAGATGCCGTACTCTACGGCAACAGGAGACTCTATGAAGCCCAAAAGGAAAAAGAGAGGCTCTATATGGAGGGCAATTTCGACGACGACGCCGTAAACAACAGACTCGCCGAGTTGGAGATTGTCTGCGCCGAAGAGGACCCCACCTACGAGAGCGATGTGCATATAGAGAAGCTTCTTACCGCTCTGGGCTTTCCAGTAGAGATGCACGACAATCTCATGAGCTCCATCACCGGAGGGGACAAATTCAAGATACTTCTGGCGCAGGTGCTCTTCCTCAAACCCGATATTCTACTCCTCGACGAGCCCACCAACAACCTCGACATGGAGACGATAGCCTGGCTCGAAAACGAGCTGAGACGGCACGAAGGGGTGCTGGTGGTCATCTCCCACGACCGCCACTTCCTCAACGCTGTCGTGACGAATATACTCGACCTCGATTTCAAGACCATCAGAGAGTTCACGGGTAACTACGACGACTGGTACATAGCGGCCAATCTGATGGCCAAACAGCAGGAGATGGAGAGAAGCAGAAAGCTCAAAGAGAAAGAGGAGCTCGAAAAGTTCATCGCCCGCTTCAGCGCCAATGCCTCCAAAGCCCGACAGGCGACCAGCAGACAGAAACAGCTGGAGAAACTCGACATAGAGGAGATAAAGATATCCAGCAGGAGAGACCCATCCATCGTCTTCAAAGCCAACAGGGAGATAGGCAACGAGGTGCTGGAGGTCAATGCCCTGAGCAAGAGTTACGACGGCAAGAGGGTTTTTGAAAATCTTAGTTTCAAAGTGAACAAAGGGGATAAGATAGCCCTTATAGGTTCCAATGGAGTAGGTAAGAGTACCCTACTGGAGATATTGATGGGCAATCTCGAAGCCGACAGCGGGAGTTTCAAATGGGGACAGACCATCCACAGCACATATTTTCCCCAGAATAGCACCGATATCGTGCGGGGAGAGCAGAAACTCTACGAGTGGATACAGGGCTTCGATATGAAGTGGCACATAGACGAGATACGCAAGTGTCTGGGGAGGATGCTTTTTAGCGGAGAGGAGCAGGAGAAGAGGGTAGGAGACTGCTCGGGAGGCGAGAAGCACCGTATCATGCTCTCGAAGATGATGATGGATAGCGCTAACTTCCTCGTCCTCGACGAACCCGACAACCATCTCGACCTCGAAGCGATAGTCTCTCTCGGAGAGGCTCTACACAACTATCGAGGTGGAGTGATCTGCGTCACCCACGACAGGGAGCTTATAGACGCCTTTGCCAACAGAATTATCAAGATAGAGGATGACGGCACGATAAGCGATTTCGAAGGAAACTACGAAGATTTCGTAGAGTTTGCGAAATAGGGTACTTATAAGAGGTAAAAGCAATAGATATGAGCGAAGTTCTATAGGGCGACATTGACTTTCGCCCTCTCTTTGAAAAAGATATCGATGAAATAGGCTTGTGTAGCATAAAGCAGAAGCGTTTATCTGCTATTGCGTACTCCGTCCTCCTGGAAACGGATGAAGGTTTTTAGATTTTCCTTCAAAATGGTATAGAAGTGACTTTTGTCGTCTTTGTTTGCGAAGGCATCCGAAGGTATGAAGAGAAAAGCGTCGTTCAAATCCAGAAGGTAACCGGATTTGGTGGAAACGGCTCTTGTAAACTCCCGCCATGGTGTGCAGATACCATCTATGCAGATTCCCTCCTCTTCCAGACTTATCTGGAGCTCTTTGTCTTTGAATTTCGACTTCTCGTAGCTCTTTTCTATGAAGATCTTTCTGATATACCATCTGAGGTAGTACCAGTATATGAGTAGAAAAGATGAGAGTAGAAGAAGGCCGAAGCTATTGGCCCTGAGTGCTCCTACGACACCGAATTGGAAGAGGGCGATGAAAAACCAGCCCGCATATCGGCGCCAGCTCTCTCTCATCTGAAGATCGTATGCTGTCTTGGCACCTTTGAGATAGAGCTCCTTGCTCCACTTGAGTGAGATTTCTATATCAGACATGTTCGTCACTCTCCATTATCCAGAGATCCTCCTTGCGTATGCAGCCGTCGTCTTCGAGGCTTCCTATCAGTTCGAGAGTCTCCTCGTATAGCTTTTCGAATCTCGCTTTTTCTCTGGCGAATTTTTTTCTCTCTTTCTTGGCGTACCACCATGAGAAGAGTATCGATAGTGCGAACACACCGTATATCTCCCACTGCCAATCTTTTAGACTTAACAAAACAATGAGATACTGGACGGAAAAGAGTACGAAAAACTCTATCGAAAAGATAAGTACCAAAACAGAACTCTGCTCGAAATCGAGTGTATATTTCTCGATCTCTCTCAAAATCGAGAGATTCTCGTTTACCTGTCGGGCTCTTGGCATACACTCCGGCTTCAGATTATCCAGCGGAATATCTCTTAGGTGGATATTGCTTAGATTGTATTCGACATTGGTCTGTTTGTAGCTCTCCAGAATCTCGGGATAGTCTATGAGAATATGCTCTATCTCTTTGACTTCAAGGCGGTTTTTACCGGCAATTTTCTGTACATCCTGTAAAACCAGGTCGTACAAACCTACATTCCTTATCTCAAGTGCCACTCTTTCTATATTGGTCAATTCGAAACCTTTATCGATAAATTTATGAAGATTGACAGGGAGCGGGAGCTAAAGCCCCCGCGAAGTATCTTTTTTCTTTCGCTCTTGTACTACGATCGCCTCTTAATTCTCTTCTATGCCGTAACTTGCACTTTTGTCTCGTGCTGGCAGGAAGATACCTATAAGACCCTTAATCCCGACGCTCATTACTACATTGAGGAGGAAGAGCGCCCATGCCACGAGTACCATTGTACCGAAGATGGCGGCGAGTACCATATAGGTATTGAACTCACCGTTGAGATAGAGATGCCTTCTGAGCATTCCGTGCAGACCACCCATACCCGCGAAGGCACCCATGCCAACACCTCCGATAAGATAGAGCCAGAAGTGTGTCCATGTAAGCTTCTTGGACCACATGGTCGTATTGTTGGTGACCATGGGCCAGAGGACATATAGCGCACTATAGAGTGTCATATACAGACCCACGATAAGTGCGATATGGAAGTGGGCGAAGCTAATCCACTGAGTATTGTGCAATACTCTGTTCATACCCATATCGGCTTGAATGATGGCTGCTGGTACTGCGAGACCGAAGCCGACGAGACCACCGAGTAGATAGGCCAACTGCGGAGTCATTTTCAGAGGTCTGGCTCTCCACAGTGTAACGAGGGTGATAAAGAGTGCAAGTCCCTGTGTAAGAAGTTCGAAAGCTGTTACCATTTCACCGGAGACGAGCTTCATCATCTCAGGTTGGGGCTGGTCGGCCAGAAGGTGGTGAGACCAAACCATCCATGAGACCAAAAGTTCGAGCATCAGAGCTGCTCTTGCAACATTCTCCATGAAGAGCTTCTGTCCAGTGATAATAGTAGCCAGAAGATACCATGAACCGGCAACATATATGAGTACCAGACCGTCGGCGACGAGGTCAAGTCCCCACCAGAAGAAGTTTTTATACAGCAGCGAATCGACCGCATGTACATCCCAGCTCAATCCTCCCGCATCTGCGAGCAGATAGACCAATACCAGAATACCAGCTGCCAGAATTACGATGGCATCGAGGAATGTATCGACTGTACCTCTAAAGATGGCTACTACCGGCAGTGCAAGTGCAGGCTCTTTGGAGTAGGGCGGTTTGCCGGTAATCTTGTGCCAGAGATTGAGCATACCGTCTATACCGAAACCGGAGATGAGTAGCTCTTTTGTGGTTTTATTTTTGTGTATTCCCACGCGGGCAAATATCGTGGCGTAGATATTGTATATGAAGCCGAGAGTTCCTAACATGATAAGCGCCACACCCACTATGAAGACTATACCGCCAATTGTCTGGAACTGCTTCGTATCGGCCGGTAGAGGCCAATAGAGAGTATAGAGGGGAGCATAGTGCCATATGAATGCCGCTATCCATGCCAGAGCGGTACCGACTGTAATGAGGATCCAGACGATGTTACCCAGCTTTACACTATATAGGGGTTTTTTCGTCAAATAAGGAACCAGAAACATGAATGCTGCAAATACCAATTGATATGTCGAACCGAAGATTCCCACTATCGGGTGTACCGTCATTATCGAAAAGTAATGACTAGGATGGTTAAACATATCGGGAAGCGGGTTGATAGATGGAGTGACTACCAGCCTCATAATCATCCCCTCTATTGCAAGAAGCCCGAAGAAGAGGAAACTCATCACGACTGCACGCAATACCATCTTCTGTAGGGCACTCAGCTCTCTATGGTCAAAATTGGTCCCATTGATTAGGGTACTTATAAAACCTTTTTGCATCGTCACTCCTTATCTCTTAGCGCTTTTTTCGTCGCAGCCTGTCACTTCGAAGGCATCTTTTACGAACATTAGATCTTTTCCTTTTTCGTCATATTCGGCAGGTCCCGAATATTCCGTAGGATAGACATTGAACTTGCCGCACTCGTTGAATGTCCATAGAAGATCGTTTTTGTGGTGAGGAATCACCTGCATCTGAGTTACAAGTGTGCCATCCTGCCTGAAGAGTCCGAAGCCGTATGTCAAATCGTCGGTACTAACATTGAAGAGTACCTTCTTACCGGCTTCAACCTTCATAGGAAGCTGGGGAAATTTCCATTTGTGATCATGTACCTTTATATCGAATACATAATCTGGTTTGATCTCATGACGCATGATATCTTGCGATACCCAAGGAATGGCGTTGTAGGTGAAGATGTGGTGTCCCACCCCGCCGGCAACGAGAAAGGCTATATATCCGTAGAAAGGTATTCTTACTGCGGTTTTTGCCTTCTCTTTCCTCGTAAGGTTGTAGGCGAACCAGGCAATGACTGAAATAATCAGCAGTGCATAGATTGTGTAGGCGACCGTATGGAACTTCAGGAGTTCCACAGAGGTTGCGAATGTCATAACTCCTCCTTTTGAAATAGATGTAAATCCGCATAGCATTATTAGATATGAGAGCTTATATCCCTATATTTCAGATGGCTACATTTTTAGAAAAATTGCTTATAAATTAGGCAGTAATAAGCAATCGAAGAATAATTTTTAATTATGCTGACTATTTTTTAATCAGGTGAAATTTTTTGTTATTTTTTTGAACACTACGATGACTTTTTGTCTTCAAGACACCAAAGGTGAAGTCTCCTCGTATGAGTGATAGGAACAATGAGATGAGGGTGATTTTAAAAAAGGATGGGAGATATAATCGAATCAAAAAAGATGAGAGTATGGACTTCATAATCGGAATCGACATCGAGGTTCATGCAGGCCAACTATTGCTTTGAAGAGTAGAAGTCCATCTATCTGGAGCAAGGATTTTAGTTCTGTTTTTACCATTTTGCGGGCTTGAAACCTCCGATTTTCTTCTGTTTTGGTGGTTTGGGTTCTTGAATGTGTTTGCATCGAGGGGAGCTATGAGCAGGATGAATTGACAATCAAGCTATCTGTAAGCTACTTGCAAATTCTGCGGTGATGATTGAATCTATCGCACCCCGATCACTCCTGTTTATATATAAAAGTACTTGGCTCGTCATTGTTGCCCGAGCTCCTTCGTGTTAAAATTGTGATATTCGAAAGGGGGCAGAAAGGATGATGGATAGAGTTTTGAAATATTTCGTGGAGTTGTCGGCCATACCGCACTGTAGTGGAGCTACGGATGCGATGAGAGAGTATCTTGTGGATTTCGCCGAGAGACTCG
Organism: uncultured Nitratifractor sp.; assembly: GCA_913054475.1. Taxonomy (GTDB): domain Bacteria; phylum Campylobacterota; class Campylobacteria; order Campylobacterales; family Sulfurovaceae; genus Nitratifractor. The sequence continues at coordinate 29,416 of CAJXJF010000011.1, read as the reverse complement.
ATTATGAAGTCGAGGTGGATGGGGCCGGTAATATTCTGATAAGGAGGGGTACTCCTTCTCTGACACTGCAGGCACACTACGATATGGTCTGCGTAGGCAGGGCCCCCGATATCGAGATATACGAAGAGGGGGGTTGGCTGAGAGCCCGAGACTCCTCTCTCGGGGCCGATAACGGCATGGCGGTGGCCATGATGATGGTACTGATGGAGGAGCGCTACGAGCTGGAGTATCTCCTGAGCAACGACGAGGAGATTGGCCTGATAGGGGCGAAGGCTCTCGATTTCGAACTCCGTGGAGACTATCTTCTGAATCTCGATACCGAAGAGGAGGGGCAGATATATATTGGCTGTGCAGGCGGCAGCGATATCGTGGCATCCAGAGATTTCGGGGTGATAGACGACGGTAGAGAGAGTTGGATAGTGTCGGTGGAGAATCTGCCCGGTGGTCACTCGGGAGTGGATATAGATAAGAATATACCAAACGCTATACAGCTGCTTTGTAGATATCTTCTCGAAGAGAGAGTCGATATAGTCTCTCTCGAAGGAGGAGAGCGCAGAAACTCGATAGCGGCCAATGCTTCGGCTATAGTCAAGGCGGAGAAGCCGCCGATAGAGAGAGGCGGAGTGAAGGTGCTCGAGTGTGATCGTGACTACGGCCATATATGCAAAGACTCCGAAAAGATTCTTCGCATGCTCTCCTCTCTGCCCCACGGCGTAATCAGCATAGACGAGGAGCTCGCAATACCCCATAGCAGTCTCAATCTCGCCATAGTCGAGATAAAAGAGGGAAGGGGGAGAATCGACTATAGTTTGAGGGCTATGAGCGACGAGACTCTCCTCGCCCTCGAAGAGGAGCTTTCGGCGCAGCTGCTAAAGTATGAGATGTCGGTATCTGTAGAAGATAGATATCCGGCCTGGAGACCCGAAAAGAGCCGACTGAGCCGGGCACTGCACGATATCATGAGAGAGCGTTTTACTTCGTGCTCTTACAGGGCCATACACGCTGGGCTGGAGTGTGGGATATTGTCGTTGAGATATCCCCATATGCAGATGGCCTCGATAGGGCCCCTCATCGAAAACCCTCACTCCACGAGAGAGAGGGTGAATATAGAGTCGGTAGGAAGGACCTTCGAAGCGCTCCTGGAGATTGTGGAGAGCTTCGTGTAGTACGACTGTCGGGAGTGGGGCTGTTTCGGTTTTCGAAATAAAACGACACCGAAGTCCCTATTTTAAGTAGCCGGATTTTCACTTTTTATGTTGATAAACAGCTCGTGTAGATTTTGCTGTGAAAGAGTTTAGCTCGATACAAAAGTAAGAATCAAAATAGCTTTGACGACTGATAGGATAGAGGAACGACTTGTCTTGCGTGACTCTTTTGCCGGTCGAAAAAGGTCGCCACTATCTCGAAAAAGCTTGTTAGTGCGGGAAAGGATGAGAGATATGGCATAATGGTATCGATTTTTAAAAAAAGGAGTGCCAATGTTGAACGAAAGAGAGGTGGTAAAGCTTTATGTAGCTACATTCAATAGAGCTCCCGATACTCCGGGTCTGTGGTATTGGGTTTACGACTCCGGTCTGCCTCTGGCAGGGGTGGCTGAGAGTTTCTTCCAGCAGCCTGAGACTCAGGCACTCTATCCGCCGGGTAGTTCAACGGATAGTTTCATAAAGGCTGTCTATAGAAACCTTTTCAATAGAGAAGCCGAGCAGGAGGGGGTGAGGTACTGGAAAGAGGAGATAGAGAGCGGCAGGATTCCCAGAGGTAGATTCATACTCGCCGTAATCAACGGAGCGCAAGGGGAGGATGCACAGGTTCTCGAGAACAAAACCGATGTGGGAGGTTACTACGCCTTGCACAATATTGCAGATTTCCAACTGGCTCGAAGAGTACTCGAGAATATAGACGAAAACGAAGAGTCCGTTACGAGCGCGATGAAGATGATAGACGAGTATATCATCAGCCATGGTGGGACACCGTAGAGGGCCCCGTACTTCATAGCAGGGAGTCGATATCGAGAAACTCCATCTTCCCCTCTCTCAGGAGTGCCACCTTGCGGTCGCAGGCGAGGGAGGGGAGAGAGATGTAGCGTCCCAGAGCGATACCCATATGGTGGTGACCCTCCACGACCGTGGTATCCGCCGGATAGTGTGAGAGGATTTTTCGGGCTCTTGTTTCGAAATTCTCTTTTTGCGGACATATCTTTTTGCCCGCAAGTCTTTTCATTACCGCATCGATGATACTCTTTTGGAAGGGACGCAGTATTCTGAGTGTGCTTCTTCTTCGCAGAATGTGCGTATAGAGTTCGTAGGCCAAGCCGGTTTCGTACAAATCACCGTGTGAGAGCATGATTTTGCTCTCTGCATAGAGTGCCTCGAGAGGCTGTCTCTCTCTTGCTATCACCTCCATATCGGCAAAAATCTCTTTGAGGCAGAAGTCGTGATTGCCTTCGAGATATACGATTGGAATTTTACGGGATAGTTCATCGAGACGAGATATCGTATCTTCATAGAAACCGAGGATGTAGTCGTTGTATCCGAAGAGGAGATCGAAGATATCTCCCATGAGCACGAGCATGGGAGTATCTATCCCGCCGCTGTGCAGAGCTTTAAGAAGAGCCGAAAACTCCTCTCCATGGTGCGGAAAGTGCGCATCCGCGACGAAGATTGTCCCCTCTTTCAGTCTCAACACGGCTTCGTCAGGGCATATACGGGATATCCGGCACGCAGAGATCCTCCTGCAGACCACACATGAGATTGGCGGCCGCCACAGCCTGGGATGCGGCTCCTCTGAGCAGATTGTCTATAGCCGAGCTTACGAAGAGCGTAGTGCCGTTGCAGGCACTGAATATATCGCAAAAGTGGGTTCCGGCAACGCTTTTTACATCTACGGGACTCTCTCTCAAGCGGATGAAACGCTCGTCGCCGTAAGCCTCTTTCAGAATCTCCATCGGCTCTATTTTCTCTTTGAGCTGTGCATATACACTCACCAGCTCGCCTCTTGTCGCCGGAATCAGGTGGGGTACGAAGTTGACAGCAATCTCTATAGAATGAATCTTCTCTATCTTTTCGGCTATCTCCGGAGAGTGACGATGTTTTAGAGGGTTGTATGCGAAAATATTTTCATCTATCGTCACGAAGTGCGTCTTTTCGGAGAGTTTTTTCCCCGCTCCGCTTACACCGGATTTCGCATCTACGATGAGCGGTACGCTACTGTCTATATATGGGATGAAGGGGAGGATTCCAAGCAGAGTCGCTGTGGGGTAGCAGCCCGGACATGCGACTATACGGGCATTTCGGAACTCCTCTCTGTAGTACTCTACAAGTCCATATACCGCCTCTTCGAGATGTTCGGGGTCTTCGTGGGGGCAGTAGGTCGCTTCGTAGGTCTCTCTTTCGAGACGGTAGTCGGCTGAAAGGTCCACGACCTTCACATTCTCGTCGAGGAGCTTTTTGGCCAGTCCCATCGAAGCTTTGTGGGGGAGTGCCAGAAAAACGAGTTCGCATCGTTTCGAAATCTCTTTGGCATCCGCCTTTTCTACGGGAATATCCAGAAGATTCAAAAGAGACGGATGCAGTTGCTCCACTCCCACCCCTCCTTCCGTGGTGGCCAGATAGCTCAATTTGAAATTGGGGTGTCTCATGAGCATCTTGATGAGCTCCAGACCCGTATAGCCTCCGGCCCCGACGACTCCGACGGTGATCTTTTCACCCATTGTCGCCATCCAATACGATCTCTTCGTAGAAGACCTCTTCTATATCGAAGCTTTTTCTGCCTCCCGGCAGCTGAAGGGTCACTTCGTCTCCCTCCTCTTTGCCCAGCAGAGCCCTAGCCATGGGAGAGTGTACCGATATCAGTCCCCTCGCAGGGTCGGACTCCTGCGTACCGACTATGACATAGCGAACCTCCTCTCCGCTCGCCTGGTCGGTCAGAAGCACGGTGGAGCCGAAACTGACCTTCTCGTGCGAGAGTGCGGAGGGGTCTATCACATGAGCCCTTCCTATGATATCGGTCAACTCCGTGATACGGGCCTCCATCAGCCCCTGCTTCTCTTTCGCGGCATGATATTCGGCATTCTCCTTCAAATCACCCAGAGCGCGTGCCTCGTCGATGATTTTGGCTATCTTGGCTCTCTCTTCGTTTTTCAGATATTCAAGTTCGGCGCTCAGCTTTTTATAGCTTTGCTCGAGCATGGGCTCTTTTTGCACTTTGCATCCCTCCTCTTTTACTTGTCGATTTCTATTCCAGCGCTATTATAACCAAAATGCCGAAGGCAAAAAGTCTCTTTCGGGCCCTGAATCGTCTCGAACTTTCGGATTATTAAGTATATTTGACTAAAATTATGCATCTTCGCAAAGTCGGATAAATCAAAAACAAGGATAGACAGATGAAAGTAGTAGTCATACAAGGCCCCAATCTCAATATGCTCGGAATAAGAGAGCAGCATATCTACGGACCGATGAAACTCGAGCAGATACATGAGCAGATGAAGAAGTTCGCTTCCGACAATGGATTCGAGATAGAGTTTTTTCAGAGCAATCTCGAGGGTGAAATAGTGGACCGTATCCAGGAGTGTCTCGGAGATGCCGACGGAATCATCATCAATCCGGCCGCCTATTCCCATACATCGATAGCCATCAGAGATGCCCTCTCCGCCGTTCAGATACCGGCTATCGAGGTGCATATCAGCAATATTCACGCAAGGGAAGACTTCAGAAAGCACTCTCTCACCGCCGAAGTCTGTGCGGGTGTGATAGCCGGTGTGGGACCTTTCGGTTATCATCTGGCGATGGTGGCCATGAGCCAGATACTCAATGAAATCAGGGCGGCAAGAGAGATGCAGAAGCAGCAAAACGCATAAGCAAGAGATGAATTTCATAATCGCAAACGAAAACGCCATCTATTACGAATGCTCGTTTTCGTGTGACAACGCCATCTATATACGACTCGGTCGCGACGCATGGTTCATAAGCGATGCGAGGTATGAAATAGAAGCTAGGGAGAGAGTCGTGGGGGCGGAGGTGCTCATAACCTCCGACCTCTACGCAAAAGCGGTGGAGATTCTCTCCTCTTCTGGAGTCTCGAAAGTCGTTCTCGACCCGGGTGAGTGGAGTCTGCGAGCCTATGAGAGACTCAAAGAGAGCGGAGTGGATTTTCGCTTCGAAAACGACTTCTCCCACAAAAGACGGATAGTCAAAAGCGAAGAGGAGATAGCCAGGCTCGACAAAGCCGCGAGACTGGGTGCCAAAGCTTTCGACACCTTCGCGAAATATATACGCCGCAAGGGTATGGGCAAGAGTGAGAGAGAGCTATCTTTCGTAGCGGAATCTCTACTCGGAAAAAAGGGGAAATACCCTCTGAGTTTCGACCCCATAGTGGCTCTTGACGAGAATGCGGCCAAACCGCATGCGACGGCATCCAAAAAGAGGGTGAAAAAGGGTTCGCTGCTCCTTTTGGATGCGGGACTGAAGTATGAAAGGTACTGCTCCGACAGGACCAGGACGGCTTTTGTCGGAAGGAATTTTTCCTTCGATTATGAACAGAAATTCTCTTCCAAAAGAGTGCAGAGAGCTTATGATGCGGTTCTCAAAGCTCACGACAGAGCCATCGCCAGGGCAAAGAGCGGTATGAAGGCCGCCAGGATAGATGCCTTGGCCAGAGAGGTGATAGAGAAAGCGGGCTTTGGGAGATATTTCGTACACTCCACCGGGCACGGAGTGGGGCTCGATATACATGAGATGCCCTATATCTCCGCAAAATCCGACATTAGCGTAGAAGATGGCATGGTCTTTACTATAGAGCCTGGAATCTACATACCCGGAGAGTTCGGTATAAGGGTGGAAGATACCGTGGTAATGAGGAGAGGAAGAGCCGAAATACTCGGTATATAGAAGAGGAGACAAGGAGTGCCTATGGAGATATTGCCGGAGAGTAAAATTCACGATCTGCTGGAGAGTTATCCTCAGCTCGAAGAGTTTCTGATGAAGCTCAACAAAAAGTACAAAAAGCTCAAAAATCCCATCCTCAGACGGACGGTCGCCAGAATTGCGACTCTCTCGCAGGTGGCGATGATTGGCGGATACAATACGCTCGATCTGGTCAATATGCTCAGAGCCGAGGTGGGTCAGGAGAGTTTGAAGAGAGGAGAGCTGGAGTCGGACGAGGAGTTTTCCAAAGAGGCTCCCGACTGGCTGAAAGAGGAGCCGAAGGAGACGATTGACGCCAATGAGCTTCTCGATAGAGAGGAGAATCCTCTCGCCCATACGAACAGCCTGCTCAACTCTTTGCAAAAGGGTGAAATAGTGCTCGTAAAATCGGATTTTCTACCCTCGCCTCTGATTTCCACATTCAAAGAGAAGGGTTTCGATGTCTATTGCGAAAAGGTGAACGAAGAGAGTTTCCTGACCTATATACGCAAAAGTTGATTTGCCCGCCGTCACCATCTCGAGTACGGCCAAAAGAGATTTTCGGTTTCATAGTCCGACAAAAAAGAGGAAGGTGATATATTGAACTTAGAAGAAGCTATTGAAAATTCGGAATTTTTGCTCGTCGAGGGTGGAAAAAAGCAGGGTAAGCTCACTTTTACTCTCTTTTGTTCTTGTAAACTTATAGATGATAGCTCCCATGTGGTTATATTCTCTCCTTTTCCAAGGTCGCTCATGAATAAAAGGATATCTATAATATCCGATTTTGCTGACAATGAATTGCGTGAGTGTTTGCAGCAAATAGAGCTTTTGTGTCTAAAGGAGAACTATCGAGAATTGAAGGCTCTTTATGGTTTGGAATTTATCGCCAACGATATAGAAAAGGCCATAGAGAAAGTATCTGCCAATATAGTGATACTTCATAGACTCGATGCGATGTTTGAAATACAAGAGAGCTCTGATGCGGAGTGGTTTATCGAGACAATCATATCCATAAAAAAGAGAAGAGAGTTCAAATTGTTCATCACTACCGGTATGATTGGGGATGAGCAGAGTTTCATTCACGACATACTCGAAAACTATATGGATATGAATCTAATGGTTAAAAAGGGTAATAATGCAAGAGAGGTGGAGGTGCTTAGCTCTATCTATCCTGTGAAAGAGGGTGGATATACTTTTTGTAAGATTGACAACAAATTGAAGCTGACTACGATGGAAGAAGCGAAGTCGAAAGAGATTGACTATAGCACTAGTGTCACCAAGAGCGAGAGTTGTGAAATTCTCCTTATAGCCCGAGAAGAAGAGTTTGTGGCATTAAACAGATTCATCTTTGGGGGTTCGCAACTAAATCTTAGTGTCGTATCCTCTCCAGTCGCCGTGGCCACTGCGGTAATGAAGGGGCCCGATTTGATAATACTGGACACCTCCGATAGTAGTGAAATAGTGGAGATATCCAAACTTATATCGCAATATGGTCTGAAATCGAAAATCATATCTATTTTGGATAAAGAGTATGTGAGATCTACAGATAAACTCGATGCGGCAAAGATGGGTTGTTACGATATCTTCTCCAGAAACTTTATATTCGAAGAGTATATAATGTCGATCGAGAGAATACTCGATAGTAGATTCTACTCTTCCAAAATAGAGAATTTATCTCTAAGTGAGAAAAAGTATGGAGATAAAATTGGGGAGTTGTGCGAATTTCTGCGTGATTTACAGACTCAAGGTATATATTTTTCGCTTTTGACGGCGATAGGCGATATAGATATAGAGTCTATCGAAACGAAGATAAGGGAGCGGGATGTCGTATGCAAAGTGGGCAATAGTGTTATAATTGCCTTTATCAACAGTAGGGTAGATACGGTAAAGAGGATTGTGGATGTCAAATTCGATTCGCTCGATAGTTTCGAAATAGAAGAGATAAGTGATGTGCTCAATTGGAAATCTATAGAGGAGAAGTTATGCGAAAAGTAGTTTGGGGCCTACTGTGGATAGCCTCTACATTGTCGCTTTCGTCATTGGAGGTGAATGAAAACGATCTTAAAGAGAGTGTAAAGCTCAACCCAGAGGATATAAAAAATAGACTCGCTCTCTCCAGATACTATATGGAGCACAACGAGAGCATCAAATCGCTATCACTTATAAAAAAGGTTTTACAAATCGATCCGAAAAATGAGACTGCAAAAAAGTTATATGAAAAGGCGAGAGTGGATGTCTTGATTGAAGAGGCGATAGAGGGTAAGAGGGATATCAATGAGTATATTCAACAACTCTACGAAAAAGAGCAATACAAAAAAATAATTTCACTCTATCTACATTTTAAAAATACCGATACAATCTCGAAGATTGGGCTATCTGTAAAGAGTTTAATCAACATAGCAAGAGTGGCTATGTGGGATGGGAAATATAAACTCTCTCTCGAGGTTTTAAACAGAGTCGAAAAAGATAATCTCGATGCGTATGAGATAAAAGCCGAAGATTGTAAAGAGCTTGGAGATTCGGCATGTGCTATAAAAATATTGAAAAAACTCTATTTCACAACCGGTGAGTGTAGATATGCTACGAAGATAATGAAGATCTATCTCGAAGATGGTAGATTGTACGATACGAAGAGATTCCTTAAATATCTTAAAAAGAGAGGTAAAATTTGCAAAGGCAGCGGTGCGATAACGAAAAAGTTGCAAAAAAAACTCAAGCAAAATCTCAAAAAGCTCGAAGAGATTTACCGTAAAGAGCCGAGCTACAGAAATCTGGAACCGTTGGCTTTTGCACTCTATGAGGAGAATCCTCCCAAGGCCCTCGATATAGTGCGGAAATATACTCTCTCTCATCCCGAAGATAGGGAAGGCAGATTGCTGGGTGCCAAACTGCTTGCGTGGATGGGAAAGTATGATGAGTCGATAAAGATGATCGATTCGATAGACGATTTGCATTTTTCCGACGCAAGATTGTTCAAGGCCAAGGTCTTTGCTTGGAAGGGAGAATACAAAAGGGCACTCGATATTATCGATAAAATCCAAGGGAGCGATAAGACCAAAAAGAGATACGAAGCTTTGAAGCTCAAGGCCAATATATATCTGTGGAGCGGTAATAAAGATATGGCAAGAGAGCTCTTCGAGAAGCTTGAAAAGGTGATGAAGGATGATCAAGAGATAAAAGAGTCGCTATTGTTGCTCAGAGGCAAAACAGATGAACTTATCCGAAAATATGAGAAGAGACTACAAGAAGACCCACAAAATAGCGAGATAAGAAGTAGGCTTGCAGAGCTATATTCTGCGGCTGGGGAGAAGAAAAAAGCACTCTCTATCTATGAAAAGATGATAGAGGAGAATCCGCACAATATAGATACCTACAAGAGCGCCGGAGATCTCTATTTGGAAACCAAAAATCTATACAAAGGCTTTGGAGACTGGGAGTATTATGGCAATTTTCTCTCCAGTAGAAAATCTCTCTATGAGTTGGCACAGAGGTATATTTGGTACGGCTATGAGGATGCGGCTGTATCCGTACTCGACGATCTGCTCAGGCTCTATCCCGATGACAGGAAAGCTATGGTACTCAAGGCCAAAGCACTCAAGAGCAGACCGAGATATCTAAATCTCGTTAGACACAAGAATAAAGAAGACGAAGGAGGAGGCGGTGGCAAGAAGGCCGATAGAAGACTTCTCGAGATGGCCGATAGAGCCTATAAAGGAGGGCTCTTTAAGACTGCCGCCGACTACTACTGGAGCTATATCCAAGAGGAGCCCGAAGACTACAGCGCCAGAGAGAGATATGCCATGGCGCTGGAGAAAAGCGGTAGATACAAAGAGGCTGCGGGGGAATTTTATCTGATGCAGTGGATGGTTGATGATGAAAATATCATCTATCACTATGCCTACAATCTTCAGAAATCGAACGAACCTCAAAGAGCTCAGAAGGTATATAGAAAGCTTCTTGAGAGATTGCCAAAAGATCCGCCTGTGCTGCTAAAGTCATTTCTCAAGCGTTGGAAAAATGCACAAGAGAAGCTGGATGCGCGAGCGTATGTATCTTTGTATGATGTAAACGACTCTCAAATGAGTGATATGCTGCTTAAGGTGGAGAATCTGTTTAGAAAAAGTGATTTTATATCGATTGGTATATATGATTCGACGCTTCTGAAACAGGAAAACGATAGATATAGGCTTGGCTTTTATGAGACATATGCCTCCAAGATCGAAAAGAGAAACGGCTATGTGGAGCTTGTCGTAGAGTGTACGGATGATAGTTGCCTGATAGAATCGGAAAGTTTTAAAGAGTCGAAGTATATACCGTCTCGAAACAGTGATCCTTTAGGAAAAGAGATTGCACAGCGACTCGAAGAGCTGCAAGCAGAGAAGACGCAAAACTTATTTCTGAAAAAAAGAGAAGGCAACAATAGAGTGCATCGACGAAATAGGCATCGTAAATTGAATGGAGATAGTGTCTCGGGAAAGTTGGAAGCGCCGTCGGAAAAAGAGGACGACCGACGGCGCATATCCATAGACCTCGACACTAACTATTTTCGAGACAATGCCGGTATATCGATGTATGACTCGAGCTTTTCGCTCTCTAATGAAGTTGGGGACGATATGTGGCTTTCACTCTTGGGTGGAGCCTATCGTGTAGATGACGATCATGCCAAATATAGAGGTGGATTTTATGGTTTGGGAGCGAAATACAAGGGCTTGTCGGCAAAAGTTGTCGAAAACTATCTCGAAGGGAAGGGTAAGCTGGGATGGTCTTTGGGATATGAGACCACTCTGTTTGGAGATTCTATCACTCTCTCGCTCGAGAGAAGTAATCTACTCTATTATAAGCGGACATCATGTTCGGCCAAGCATATGCAGACAAGAGCACGAATAAGCGGATATCACTACATAGCCGAACACAAAGGTTTGTGGTGGTCCTTGGCTTTCGAGGATATCGATGATGGTAATAGGGTATTGACGCTCCAGTATGATTATGAGTTTTACAATATCCAGAAGTGGAATAGTGATTTTGTTTTTGTAGTGTACGGATGGTATCAGCTAAACTCTCTTAGTACGGATTGCTACTATTCTCCGAAAAAAGTTGACAATACGCTTTTTGCCATAAGGCTTGGGAAGCCCTTTACGAAAAATTGGAATCTCGAAGGAGAAGTATCGCTTGGCTATAGCCTCGAAGATCAAAGTGTTTTGTACAATGGCGGATTGTGGCTCAAGAGCAGCAAGAATGCGGGCTTTGAATCCAAAATAGGTTGCGAAATGGATAATGGTACCGGTGCAGGCGGTAGCGGTAGCGGTTATAGAAGTCTTAATTGCTCCATAACTTTTAGGAAATATCTATGATAAGACCTATCATAGCGGCAATGGTGGCTTTGCCGTTGGTTTTGATATTGGCGATAGCCCTATATTATTTCTATTATCATTTCTACAAAGTAGAAGATCTCTTTGTAAAAAGCGGTGTGGTTATTGTGCTTATCTTCACCGCATTGGTTATCATGAGATATATGCTTCTACTATTCTTTTCGATGGTAAAGACAATCTTCAAGAGTGCCGATACCATAGAGGAGTTGAGTACAAAGCGAAGAAAGTTCAAAAGAGTCACCATCACGGTACCCGCATACAACGAAGAGGTCGTCATCGAAAAGGCTTTGCGCTCACTCCTGAAGCAGAGCTATCCCAATCTGGAAATCATCGTCATAGACGACGGCTCTTCGGATAGGACCTTTCTCAAGGCCAAGCGTATGGAGTTTACTACCGGAGATAGAAGCCTCAGAGTGTTGCGCAAAAAAAACGGCGGCAAGGCCAATGCGATAAACTACGGCATAGAGCACTCCAGCGGTGAACTGATAATGGTGGTCGATGCCGATTCGAGACTTGATCCCAACGCCGTCATGCTTATGGCGGCATACTTCGACGACCCTGAAATAGCCGCTGTGGCAGGCTCGGTATATGTAAGCAATCAAAACTCGCTCCTTACCAAACTACAGGCGCTGGAGTATGTGGAGGGCCTGAATATGGTCAGAAACGGACAGGCCTTTTTGCAGTTGGTCAATATCATCCCCGGCCCTATAGGTATGTTTCGAAAGAGCGCTCTGTACGAAGTGGGACTCTACGACGATGACACCTTCGCCGAGGATTGCGATGTGACTCTCAAGCTGATAAGCCACAACTACAGGATAGAGTTCGAATCCGATGCTGTGGCCTACACGGAAGCTCCCGAAAACCTTCTGGATCTGATAAAACAGAGATACAGATGGACACGCGGTATCCTACAGGCTATCAGAAAACACAAGAGAGCTCTTTGGCATATAGGCAAAAAGCCTTCGGTGTCGTTCGTGCTGTGGTATATGCTCTTCGAAGCTATCTTCTGGCCGTTCATAGATGTCTGGGCCAATATCTTCATGATCTATCTGGCCATCAATTCTGGAGTGAGTATTCTACTCTTCTACTGGTGGGCGCTTTTCGGTATTCTCGATATGGCTGGAGCGCTCTATTGTGTTTTGATTACGGGAGAGAGGCTTTCGCTGGCTTTCTACGCTCTGTTCTATCGCCTCTTTTTCATAGAGGTGATAAATATAGCCAAGATCTTTCCTACAGTCGAGGAGTGGTTCGGAATAGAGATGAGCTGGGGCAAACTTGAACGAAAAGGGAATCTATGAATTTATTGAGTTTTCTGTCGGTTTTGATACTGGTGATTACGATTGTCACTCTAATCTTTGGGGTGATAGCATATTTTCTATACAAAGCCAGAGAGAAGAGAAAAAAGAAGGATCTTGGTGTCGAAATAAAAAGTTACGAAGAGATCTTAAAGGAGGTGGAAAATGACTATATCTATTACGAATAGTAGAGATAGCAAACTCGATATGCCTATCGTTTTTGGAGTGATAACCTTTTTTGCACTTCTATCTGGATTGATATTTTATCAACTGCTGCCAATTTTGAACTTTTCGCAAAATGCTGTTTTCCCTTTTGCGAGAAACGAGTCTGTCTATCTATTGTATTCGAAAGAGACCGAGAAGTATCTAATCAAGGGCAATGGTAGCGCCGATTCGTACAAAAAGATAATCAACAATTTTGCGAAACGGCTCAAGAAGGTTGGTATCGAGACAAAAATGGTCTCCGAAGATGCTTTGGGGCAACTACCCGCCCGAAGTCTGCTCATAGCACTGGATACTTATGTATTGAGTGATATCAATTTCGAAAAGATCAAGTCCTTTGTCAAAAAGGGAGGAAAGCTCTTTTTCAACTATCGATTCGGATATTTCGGCAATAGCGATGGTCGCCCATTCGATTCGTACAAGAGAGTGAGAGCTATCACAAATCTCAAGTTCATGGATAAAAGCTTGAGCAAAGAGGAGAATGGTGCATTTTTTATGATACAAAAGAGCCTATCACCTATTGGTGCAATCAAATCGGTGCCCACAAGAAATGATCTGATTTTATATGATCCTCTGCCTATCTTCGACTCTAATGGAAATTCAGGCGATATCTTGTTGAGCAACTGGGAAGTTACCTCTACTCCGAAAGTCCATTCCAAAAAATTGAAGCTATCACAAGCAGCAGTGGCATGGCATGGGAACTATGGTCGCGGTAGCTGGTACTACTTTTCGTTTCCAGCTTATTCATTCATAGAATTGAGAGGAGAGAAGATTTTCGATTCTATAGTCGGTAGTGCAGTGCGATTTTTGAGAGAACCGTTTTGGGTGGTCCCATATCCGTTTCTCGATTGTAGTAAGGCGATTTTCATTTCGGAAGATACGGAGTATAAATATAGAAATATGTATGGCTATTCCATGCTGGCAAGAAAGTATGATATCAATACCACACTCTTTTGTGTGGGTAAGTATGCTGAAAAAAATACGGAACTTACAAAAGAGATATCGAAACTTCCGAATGTAGAGATAGGCTCACATAGCTATTCACATACCAAAATAATGGGAACAAGCAAAGAGAAGATGACGAAGGAGATAGATTTTTCCAAGAAATTGCTCGAAAAGATTACAGGAAAGAAAGTTTTAGGCTTCAGACCGCCTCGTGAAGAGATAGACAAGGCTATGGCTTTGCGTATGAAGGAATCGGGCTATGGATATACGATGGAGCATACAAAAACATTCTTACTTCCTACTATGGAGCATGAGGGATTTATTACTATACCAAGACACGGAACTGACGACTTTCAATACTTTGTAAAGATGGGCAGCAGCGACAAAGAGATACTTGAGAGTATGAAATTCGAGACTGAAATGTTGAGTTCGATGAATATCTTATATACTCTGAGTGTCCATACTCATATAATGAGTGCACCAAAAAATCTGCATATCCTAAAATCCTATTTCGATTACCTCAAGAGGCACGATGAGCTTGTGACTCTAAAAGGAAAAGATCTGGCATATAGGGCAAATACTCTCTCCGGAATAAAAATCACCACCGAGATGACGACGAGAAATATCATATTGAATATAGAGAATAGAAATAAGCACAAGGTGAAGAATTTCAAATTTAGACTCTATTGGCATAATATGAAGAGTGTAGGCTCCCTAAAGGCCGAGATGCTCAAAACGCAAGCCAAAGTGATTGCAAAGAATAAAAAGGAGAGATATAGCGACATATCTATAAAGACTCTCTCGCCAAATTCAAGCATAACTTTGATGTTGAATTATGAAAAGTAACCTCCTGTACCTCGCATAAGGGGGTGTTCGGGTTATTTCGATATCCCTCCTTCCTCCTTGCATAGGGGGGATTGTCGAAGGATTCGACTTTTGGGTATTTTGCGTCAACCCAATCTTCGCCCATAAGCGTTCAAATCGAGCCGCAAAGCAAGTTTTTCTTCAAATCTATATTCATCTGTCGATAAAAATCAGATCTTTTACCCTTACATAGACCAGATCTTTCGCTCCTATTTCCACACCACAGAAGGAGAGCCCATCTTTTCCATAACATTGTGTCGTTATGCCTTTGATATTGTTTTTGAAATGTAATCCTCCGATTAAATTCTCTACCTTCCAATTGGCTTCGCTTCTGCCTGATATATCCCAAACAATCAGTGCAATCTTCATATCGTATGCACTCTTTTTGATATATGCGCTTTTTGGAATTATGACCCTTTCCAAGATAAGATGCTTATCTCTCTTCTCTACGAAGAGCTTTGTCTCGTCGATTGTATCGTCATTCAAGGTAGCTCCTACTGTACTTCGCAACTCTTCGATACGCCGAGTATAGACACGCTCGAGACACTCGATGTCTGCATTGCAACTATTGCGCTGCTGAAGAAGCCACCTTTTTTGAAATAGGCTCTTTTGTACCTGTGTCGATCTCTTGTAGAGTTCGGACATTTCAAGATCCAATTTACAAAGATATGGGTGCTCACATATGCTTCGCTCCGTAATATTCAAATTGTTCGAGCGACACCAGGATGGCCGGGGAGTGAACTTGGCGCTCGAGTCTTCACTCGATGCGAAATCTATCAGCTCCCTTTTGGTTTTGCACACCAGTCTATCGGAGGTACATACAATCTTCTCTCCCCGAGAATTGCTCGAATATCTACACCCATCGGCATCGAGGAAAAAGGGTTTGGCGAAAGCTCCTATGACAACGGTGCACAAAGCGGCACGCTCACCACCGAAAAAGATCGTTTTGGCATTGCTACCGTCGATATACACATCGGGACCGAATCGAAGCGTTAGATCTCTCGATGAATAGAGTACTCTCGAAGATATGAGTGAGAAGAGAAGAGAGAGTGAAATGAAAAGTCGTAGTATGCTTTTTATCATCTTCAAATTCCTCGATTGTCAAAATTGGATATACATTTGCGCACATAGTCGGCAAATTCCCTTTTGAACCTCTCGTCGGAGAATCTCTGCGCATGCTCCGATATCGATTTATAGTCGAAATCGCTCTTTTCGAAGCGACTGAGCGCTCTATCGAGAGACTCTTCGCTCTGTTCTTGAAAGAAAATTCCAGTTTTTGTGTCCACTACCGTATCGAGCGAGCCCCCTTTGCCGTACGCTATTACGGGCGTACCGCAGGACATAGCCTCTACGGGCACGATTCCGAAATCTTCGAAAGAGGCGAAAACGAAGGCTTTGGCGCGCTGCATCAGATAGATCATCTTTTCGTCACTTACAGCACCAAGAAGAGTGATATTGGGAGTCAGATTTCTCTTTATCTCCAAGTAGTCCGGCCCGTCTCCGGCGATAACGAGTCTTTTTCCGTTTCGTGCGAATGTACGAGCTATCATGGCACACTTTTTATACGGCACCAGCCTCGAAGCCGTGAAATAGTAATCCTCTTTGTCGGCATGGAAGCCGAAAGCGGCTGTATCTACCGGCGGGTGTATCACGACAGAATCTCTACCATAATATTTGCGTACTCTTCGCTGTATGAAGGAGGAGATCGATATGAAACGCTCGACTCTCTCGGAAGAGAGTCTATCCCACTGTCTGAGCTTGAAGAAGAGATATCTGAGGAATTTGCGCTTGAGGGGCCCTATGCGATGATCGACGAAGTAGCTCTCCTGCATATCCCAGATATAGCGCATGGGAGTGTAGCAGTAGCTTATATGAAGCTGTCCGGGGTGTGTGATGACACCTTTGGCGACGGCATGAGAAGAGGAGATGACAAGATCGTAACCCCTCAGATCCAGCTGTTCGATAGCGAGAGGAAAGAGGGGCAGATAGTCTCTGAATCTCGTAGAGGAGAAGGGTAGAGACTGAATGAAGGAGCTTTCGACCCTTTTGCCCAAGAGATATTTCTCTCTATTTGCTTCGCTGAAATGATCGACTAGCGCGAAGAGATCGGCTTGCGGATATATTTCGAGGAGGCTCTTTATTACCCGTTCGGCACCGCCGGGTCTGTCATACCAGTCGTGCACTATCGCTATGCGCATATTCTTTCCAGAAGTGATATATTTTTTCGAGAGTCTCTCGCAGAGTCGGTATCTCCACCTCTCCAGTAACGCAGAAGAGTTTTTCGGGTGAACCGATGAGCTTTTTTATTTCGTCTTTTCTGACGAAACGGGGGTTTACCTTCACCTCTATCTCATAGCCCGCTATTTCGTTCATTATCTCGATGATATCGAGCAGAGCGATACCTCTGCCGCTACATATGTTGAGCGTATCGGAGTGCCGTGCAACCCCGAGCAGCCGGTAGTAGATTTCGCATACGAAGTCTATATCGTTGTACTCCCGTATCACATCGAGATTTCCAAGCTCTATACTCTTGGAGGCCATGGCGTAGTGCTTGACGATTTTGGGTACCAGAAAGTGCTCTGCCTGGGAGGGACCTGTATAGTTGAATGGTCGTACCGTCAAAACGGGTAGTCTGTCGTAGTAGTTGGCGGCGAGAGTCTCCGCGGCATACTTGCTGGCCCCGTAGTGGTTGGCCGGTTTCGGGCAGAGTGCCTCATCTAGCGTATCTACCTTCTGTCTTCCGTAAACAGCCGCACTCGAAGCCAGTATCACCTTCTTGGGAGTTTTCTCCATGGCCGAAGCGGCCTCCAGAATATTGAGTGTGCCTATGGTATTTGTTTTGTAGAAGTCCGTATTGTCCGTATGGGCCACGAAAGATATGGCTCCAAGATGGATGATATAGTCTGGGGAGAGCTCGGCGAAGAGTTCGCGGAATCTCCCACTGTCGGCAAGGTCGGCTTCGAAGATATTCTCTCCCTTTGCGCGCAGAGCGCTTCCGAAGACTTCGAAGCCTCTTTTTCGAAGATACTCTTTCAGGTAGCGGCCGGTGAAGCCCTCGATACCCGTTATGAAGACGCGCTCAGAAACTCTTCCCAACTCTGTTCCTTTCGAGGTCGGCCTCTACCATCATTCTGCATAGCTCTTCGAGAGTGGTTTGCGCTCTCCAGCCCAGAACTTTTTCCGCTTTGGCGGGATCACCTATGAGAAGATCGACTTCGGCGGGTCTGTAGTATCTGCTGTTGACTCTGACGAGGCTTTTACCGCTTCGTGAATCGATACCTCTCTCCTCCTCACCCTCTCCTTCGAAGACGATATCGATATCTACCGCCTTGAAAGCCATCTTTACGAAATCTCTGACGCTCTCCGTTCTGCCGGTGGCGAGTACGAAGGTGTCGGCTTCGTCGGCCTGCATCATGCGATACATCCCCTCCACATACTCTCCGGCGAAGCCCCAATCTCTTTTGGCGTCGAGATTTCCGAGCTCCAGCGTATCGAGCTGTCCGAGCTTTATTTTGGCTACCGAGTCGGTGATTTTGCGTGTGACGAACTCTTTGCCCCTGAGCGGAGATTCGTGGTTGAAGAGTATTCCGCTACATCCGAAGATATTGTAGGACTCTCTGTAGTTCACAGTCATCCAGTGAGCGTAGAGTTTCGCCACACCGTAGGGACTTCTGGGGTAGAAAGGCGTATTTTCGCTCTGGGGTATCTCCTGCACCTTGCCGAACATTTCGGATGTCGAAGCCTGATAGAAGCGAATCTCGGGATTTACGATACGAATGGCTTCGAGTAGGTGGAGAGCTCCGATTCCCGTCTTCATGGATGTCGCTTCCGGCTGCTCGAAAGAGACCCCCACGAAACTCTGGGCGGCGAGATTGTATATCTCGTCGGGCTCGATGCTCATCACCATTCTGATAGCGTTGGACTGGTCCGTCAGGTCATACTCTACGAGATGAAGCTGGGGATGCTTTTCGATTCCGAGATACTCGATTCTCCAGAAATTGGACGAAGATGTCCTCCTGAAAGTCCCATAGACCTCATACCCTTTTTCGAGCAGATTTTTGGCCAGATAGGCACCGTCCTGACCCGTCACTCCTGTAACAATGGCTTTTTTCACAATTCATACCCTCGCATTAAATTAGTTTGGATATAATATCGCGCTATTCTTAAAATCTTTATATGAATTGGAACATATCTGTGCAAATCAAAAGAAATAGAAATGGAAGAGAGGTGGAATATTCCGACCTCGAAAAAGCTCTGAAAAAGATAAGGTCATCATTCATATCGATTGGTATCTATAGTTTTTTTCTCAATATATTGATGCTCTCCTCCACAATCTACATGCTGGCGGTTTATGATATCGTCATGCCCTCGAAGAGTCTCGATACACTCTTCGTAGTCACACTGGTGATATTGATATTTTTCATCGGAATGGCACTGCTCGAGTATGTCAGATCGAGAATAATGATGCATATAAGCAACAAACTCGATGCGGCACTCAACAAAAGAATTTTCGATGCCTCCTTCGATATGGTATCGAAATATCCAGGCAAAGCCGGAGCGGCGCCGATGAGAGACTTCAATACGATAAAGCAATTTCTCACCGGTCCTGCGGTTTTCGCCTTTTTCGATGCCCCTTGGTTTCCGATATATATAGCCATAATGTTCGTTTTCGATTCCGTTTACGGTTTCTACGGTCTGGGGGCGACCGTGATAATCATACTTTTGACGGTGATGAACGAAAGGGCTACTAGGAAGGGGCTGGAGCACTCCAACAGCGTATATCAGAAATCGATGGAGCATTTCAGCAATACTGTAAGGAATGTTGAGGTGGTCGAAGCCATGGGTATGCGGCGGCCTCTCTTCAAGAAGTGGATGGAGAAGCACTTCGAATTCATCCAGACCCATACCGAAGCCAGCGGTGTGGCCTCTATGTACACGAATGCATCCAAAACTTTCCGAATGATGTCCTCTTCGCTGATGTACGGTGTCGGGGCCCTCTTGGCGATAAATGGAGATATATCTCCAGGTATGATTATCGCCGGTGCCGTTTTGCTTGGCAAAGCGCTGGCGCCTATCTCCCAGCTGGTGGCGACATGGAAAAATTTCTCCTCGGCGCGAATATCGTATAGAAAACTGAACGAACTTCTGCTGGAGTTCGAAGAGCATAGCCAGAAGCTCACTCTCCCCAATCCAGAGGGGAGGATAGCCTTCGAGAATGTGGTGGTGGTTCCTCCTCTGGGGCAGAAGCCGGTACTCAAAGGTATAAATATGCTCATAGAGCCAGGAGAGAGTGTGGGTGTCATAGGGCCGAGTGCCGCCGGCAAATCGACCATAGCCAAAACCGCCGTGGGTGTCTGGCATCCAGTCAATGGACATATACGCATAGATGGTGCCGATATACACCAGTACAACCGTGACGAGCTGGGGCAGCATATAGGTTATCTGCCGCAGGATATAGAGCTCTTCGAGGGTACTATCGCGCAGAATATAGCCAGATTCAGAGAGGAGGATCCACAAAAGATAATAGAGGCAGCCAAACTCTCCGGAACACACGATCTCATTCTGAATCTACCTCACGGATATGAAACCAAGGTCGGTCCCGGGGGCGCCTCGCTATCTGGAGGGCAAAAACAGCGTATAGGTTTGGCGAGAGCCGTTTACGGACTACCTAGGATAGTGGTCCTCGACGAGCCCAACTCCAACCTCGATGATGCAGGGGAGTATGCCCTGATGATGGCTATGAGAATATTGAAACAGAGAGGCTCCACTCTGCTCTATATCACACACAGAAAGAACCTCCTTGCCCTTGCGGATAAGATTGCCATAGTCAGAGACGGAATGATTCAGATGTATGGCCCCAAAGAGCAGGTGATTGCAGCCCTAAGTGGGAATGCGCCTAAAAATGATGGAGCTCAGGCTCTTGAAAACGAGTCCAATAAAGGGGTGGATAGCGAATGAGAAAAGGTAACAATGAAGTGGCATTGCAGACAAAGGTGGAGTCGCTGGAGAACCATCCCGCCCTCGACAGCAAAAAGCCTCATATGCTCGGACTCCTGACTATAGGTCTTATCTTCGGACTCTTCGGTTTGTGGGCGATACTGGCCGAAGTGGATACTTCGGTAGTGGGTTCGGGAAAAGTGATATCCAAAGGATACAAGAAGAGTGTGGCCCACCCTAGGGGAGGGCTGGTTACGAATATCTATGTAAAAGAGGGAGATTATGTCCACAAGGGCTCCCCTTTGTTGGAGTTGGATAACAGTAATATAAAAAGTGAACTGAAAAATGCCGTAAAACAGCACGATACGCTGCTGATACAGAGTGCCAGACTCGAGGCCGAAGCCGCTCTCTCCAAAAGCCCCGATTTCGAAGCTGTCAAATCGGGATTGATAGATTTGAACTCTTCTGTAGAGACGATAGAGCAGGAGAAGAGGCTCCTAGGGGCCGAACTCAAAACCCTGGATTTGAAAGTCTCGCTACTGAAAGAGAAGAATGAGATATTGAAACAGCAGATAGATGGTCTCGAGGAGAGAATCTCATCCAACGAAAAGATAATGCGCTCCTACGAGAAAGAGTTGAAGAAGTGGCAGTCTCTCTACGACAGAAATATGACGGACGAGATGAAGCTTCTTGATAGAGAGAGAAAGATAGAGCAGATTAGGGCCGATATCGCCGATGCGAAATCGAGAATAGGGGAGTATAGGAAGAGGATAGACGCCAATATGAACCAGATGGAGCTCGAGAAGGCCTCTTTCGAACAGAGTGCGAGGATGCAGCTCAAGGATATTGAGCTCAAAATCGTTATGCTGGAGAACAAGATAAAGTCTCTCGGAGTGGAAAAGGAGCATATGCTTCTCAAGGCTCCCGATTCTGGTACCGTTACATCGATGACGGTACATGCTGTAGGAGAGGTCATACCTCCGCAAAAGCCCATTGCCTTCGTAGTACCGACGAAAAACGCTCTCATGCTGGAGCTGGTAATCAATCCCACGGATATCGACAAGGTGCATCTCGGGCAGAAGGCCGATATAAAGTTTCCCTCCTATGTTGATCCGAGTGCTCTCCCGATAGAGGGAAATGTGACATATGTCTCCGCGGATACCTTCCGGCCTCCGGGAGCGAAAAGAAGCTTCTATAAAGCACTTCTCGAAATAACACCGGCGGGGATGGAAGCTATCAGGAAGAACGGTTTCGATATCGTTCCTGGAATGCCTGTCTCCGCCTATATAAAGGCAGGCAAGAGGTCTTTTATGAGCTATATTCTCTCACCTCTGGAATCTCTGCTCAAAAGGGCTTTCCATGCGAACTGATTTCACTTTCGTATCGCTTTCGACTGCGCTCGTACTCCTCTCTTGCACACTTTCGGGTGGCGGTATATCCGAACTTTGCCGTCAGGGGACACAGAAAAACCCCAAAATACTCTCTCTCGCCCACAAGACGAAGGCTTCTGGGTATAGAGTGGAGCAGGGTTATGACCGCTATAAACCGCAGATATCGATATCGGCAAGCGGCGGATATGAAAAGTATGAAGAGAGATACAGCTACAAGAGTATAGAGTATAGCGATCATATATACAACTACGGCGCCACTGTCGAACAGGCCATATACAGGCCCAGACTCCTGAAGGAGATTCAAAGCTCCAAACTCAAAAAGAGAGCGGCGCAGATGCAAAAGAGAGACGAAGAGGCCCGACTTACGACGATGATAGCCCAGACAGCGATAGAGAGAATAAGGCTGGAGCGTATCAGAGAGCTCAACAAGAGGAAGGTGGAGCTCTACAGAAAGGCTATGAAGCAGATAGCCTCCAAATTTTCGATGCGGCTATCCAACAGTGCCGAGTTGAGCCAGGCCAAGGCGAGACTCCAGAGCTCCATAGCACAGTTGGCAAGAACCAAGCAGATGATTATGATGACGGATGCCAACCTGAAACTTCTCACCAAGATGAAAAAGATTCCGCAATCCATCTTCAAAAAGAGATACAGGATAGATAGAGTCGAAAGAGAGTTCGAGAGGGCTGGTATCGAGAGATTCAGGAAGATGATAAGAGAGAATACCATGGTGAGACTTTCGAAACTCTATGTCGATATAGCCGAGATGGATATAGAGGCAAGGCGTGCGGAGCGCTATCCTACACTCAGTATGAGAGTCAACTACTCGTCCAACCGTGCCGCTGACAATACGAGAAGACAGAACGATATTAGAGGAGTTTTGAGCGTCGATTTTCCGTTTTTTCAAGGTGGCTATGTGAGCGACAGGGTTGACGAGGCCAGAGAGCTCTATCTCTCGGCAAGTCGAGACTTGGATGATAGGATTGCCGAGAGTGAGATATCGCTCGAGAAGTACTGGGTGCAGATAAAGGGCGGATTGCAGACCTACAGAGCGCAGAAAATTGCCGAAAAGTCCGCCAAGACATATTTCGAATCGATGAAAAACGCATACAAGCAAGGCTTACAGAGCCTGACCGACGCATATATAGCCGAAGCGGACTACTACAACAGTATAGTAGAGAGGATAAACAGTGCTGCGGACCTTCTGAAGGCGATTTTGAATATCTACTATATAATAGGCAAAGCCGACTACAAGACCATAGCCAAATTTGAAAAGAGTTTCCTCTCCTCGCTCTCTCGCTGAGAGCTTTCACTTTCGAAAAGCACCCCGACGAAGCGAAGCGCGTTTCTCGTATCCTATCTCTGTTGATAGAGTTTGACTATCTCGTAATCGACCGCGAGATTGGCACTTCTCTCATCTTTCCCCTCATAGTCTATGTGGCTGAGCAGGTCTCTGATGACATTGATTCTAGCCCTCTTCTTGTCGTTGGCATCGACCATTATCCAAGGAGCGTAGGCAGTGTGGGTAGCCATGAACATATCGTCTCTGGCTTCCACATATTTGTCGTAGGCACCGTTGGACTTGAGGTCTATCGGACTTAGTTTCCACTGCTTCAAAGGGTCGGTCTTTCTGGCTTCGAGCCTTCTTTTCTGCTCTTTTTTGTCTATATCTAGCCAATATTTGAAAAATATTATCTTGTCGTCCACTATGAGCTCTTCGAACTTCGGACACTGCCTCATGAAGCGCAGATACTCTTCGTGGGAGCAGAAGTTCATCACTCTCTCCACTCCGGCACGGTTGTACCAGCTTCTGTCGAAGAGCACTATCTCACCCCCCGAGGGAAAATGTTTTACATATCTCTGGAAATACCACTCTGTCTTCTCAATATCGCTCGGTTTGCCGAGCGCTACGACTCTGGCACCCCTTGGATTGAGATGTTCGGTGATTCTCTTGATGGTGCCTCCTTTGCCGGCGGCGTCTATACCCTCGAAGAGTACCATCAGTCTCAGATTGTACTCTTTGATATGATTTTGGAGTTTGACCAGTTCAATCTGCAGTTTTTCGAGCTCCTTTTCATAAAACTCCCTCTTCATTTTCCCCTTTTTATTGAAGACCTTCTCTTTTGGGAGTCTCTTTTCTGGAATCAGCGTATCAATATATTTTTCATTTTTCATGCTCTTATCTCCTCCACTCTTGATAGGCTCATTATATCATCACTTCCGCTTTGGCATATGGACTTTCCATCTCCTATTTATCGATTTTTTTTAAAATGTCTCTTTGAGCATAATAAAAAAAGTTTTATAGATACTTCCTATCATCTTTTGGATGACTCTCATCTATCGGGCTTCGCAATGTTCGAAGAGCTGTCCAAATAGTAGAAGAACATCGGTATCACAACCCTCTTCGATTCGCTCCAAAACGATGACTCTTTCATGGCTGTGCTCAAAAAAGCTGCACTATTCGTCGTGGGAAATATCTCTGTAGCTTCAAACTGTGGCAAAATCACAACAGGAGTGTTCGCTTTTGTCAGCTCATATATCGTAATATCTCTTTTTAATAAAAACGATCGCCAAATTCAGGGCGAGCGACGATGAACAGCAGGGGGGATTTGACTATATCGAGTGTGGTATGAAGTCCCATCCGCAAATCAAGCAGATAATCTAAACAAAGGAGTCTATGGATGAGAAAGATAGAGGCCATCATAAAGCCTTTCAAACTCGAAGAGGTCAAAGATGCGCTTATTCAAGCCGGCATCGAGGGTATGACGGTATCAGAAGTCAAAGGTTACGGACGCCAGCAGGGACATAGCGAGCTCTACAGAGGTGCCGAGTATGTCGTCGATTTCATACCCAAGGTCAAAATCGAGATAATTGTAAGTAGCGAAGAGTATATGAAGCGGGCTGTCGAGGCTATCAAAGGGGCGGCCCATACCGGCAAAATCGGTGATGGAAAGATATTCGTATCCCCAATCGAGCATGTCGTGCGTATCCGTACGGGCGAGGAGGATGCGGAGGCTCTCTGAGCTCCTTTCCCCAGCTCCTTTTGCCGGTAAAAAGGGCCGGCCTATCTTAATGCCGGCCCACAGGCTATACCGTCTTCGATCACTCTTATCTCTTTTATATACTTTTGAGCATCCGTAAGAATAATCAACCTACAGAGTGTACCTTGTCCGTCATCGCCTCTCGAAGCTACAAAACCCGCTATATCGGAGCGCCAGTACTGTATGCTATCTCCGTTGGGCAGATTTTTCCATTTGTAGGTGGGACCGGCATAGAGTTCGAAAGCGCTGAGTTTTCTTCCTATGAAACTGCTCCTCACCGCTTTGCCTCTTTGCATCATTTCTACGAGAGACGCTTCGTCCGTACATGAGAGCGAAAAGAGGGCAACAATACACAGGGAGGCGACGAGACTCTTTTTCATCTGATACTCCAATTTCGGTTTTTGCGATAGCTCGTTACCGCTTGGGAGATTATAGCGTAGGAGGCCTATGCGATGAGGAAATCCTATTTTGCGAAGGTAGCGCCATATGCGTAA
The DNA here is from genome assembly GCA_913054475.1 of uncultured Nitratifractor sp. Taxonomy (GTDB): domain Bacteria; phylum Campylobacterota; class Campylobacteria; order Campylobacterales; family Sulfurovaceae; genus Nitratifractor. Next base: position 3,961 of record CAJXJF010000011.1, on the reverse strand, counting down.
AATCGTTGGCGACTGAAGTCCAGTTCTCTCTTTCTCTCTCTTTGTTGAAATTCGTGATTTTCCAAACTCTGTCGTATCGATATTTACGATAAAATATCTCCGAATAAATGAAGGTGGAGAGATTATGGCCAAGGTTCGATGTTCGCACTGTCAACTCGATTTCGATGAGTCGGTGATGATAGAGGAGAAGAGTGAGGGTGCAGAGAGTCTCTATTTCTGTTGCAAGGGTTGCCAGGGAGTCTATCATCTGCTCAAAGAGGAGGGCCTTGATACCTTCTATGAAAAACTCGGTAACAACAGTCTCGAACCGGCGCAGAGAGAGCGTGACGATCTCGAGCGTTTCGATCTCGAGGGCTTTAGCCGAAAATATGTAAGAGAGACTGCCGAAGGTTTCAATGAGATAAACCTCATTATCGAGGGGATACACTGTTCGGCCTGTGTATGGCTCAACGAAAAGGTTTTGCACCAGATGGAGGGAGTGGTGGAGGCGGTGATAAACTATTCCAACAACAAAGCCCATGTGGTATGGGATCCCGATGTGGTGAAACTCTCCTCCATCATAGAGAAGATTCGCTCCATAGGCTACAACGCCTACCCCTACGACCCGAGACTCCAGGAGGAGAGAGCGGTGAAGATGAGGAACGACTACTACTCCCGCATACTGGTGGGGGTCTTCGCGACGATGAATATAATGTGGATCGCCATCGCCCAGTATGCGGGCTACTTCACCGGTATGGAGAGAGGGCACAAAAACATACTCAACATAGCGGAGTTCATCCTCGCCACTCCTACGCTCTTCTATAGCGGATGGATATTTTTCAGGGGTGCATGGTACGGTCTGAAGAACCGTTTCGTCAATATGGATCTCCTCGTCAGCGCAGGAGCGACACTCGCCTATATCTACTCTATATATGCGATGGTGACAATGCACGGCGAAGTCTATTTCGATTCGGCCACCATGATAATAACCTTCGTACTCGTGGGTAAATATCTCGAAGTTCTCAGCAAAAAGAGGGCGGTCGATACGATGGATAGGATAACTGGGACCATGCCTACCGAAGCCACCGTCGTCAGAGAAGCAGAGAAGACACTCGTTTCGATAGAGAATATCGAAGTCGGCGATATCATAGAGCTCAAGCCCGGAGAGAAGGTAGCTGTCGATGGTGTACTCACGAGCGGCAGTGCGCTTTTTGATGAGAGTCCCCTCACTGGAGAGAGCGAACCTGTATTGAAAGAGCCCGAAGACGAGATTCTCAGCGCCACTATATGTATAGATTCCGTGGTGCGCTACAGGGCGACGAAGAGAGCCGACGAATCTCTTTTGCATACGATTACGGAGCTTTTGAACGATGCCATCACGAAAAAACCGAAAATAGAGCAGTTGGCCAATACCGTATCTGGCTACTTCTCGCTGGCGATTTTGACTATCGCGCTTGTAACATTCGCCGGATGGCTCTACTATAGCGCCTCTTTCGAAAAGGCTCTCATTATCGCCATTTCCGTCATCGTCATAGCCTGTCCGTGCGCTTTGGGGCTCGCGACTCCGATGTCCACTCTCGTAGGTATATCCAGAGCCGCCCAGCGGGGAATACTCTTCAAAGAGGCTTCACAGCTCGAAACCGTGGCTAGGAGCGATCTGCTGGCCCTCGACAAGACGGGAACCATAACGGAGGGTCGCCCCAGTGTGGTACGCTTCCGGGCGGACGAAGGCTTCGACCCTGCTTTGGCAGTGGCCTTGGCGGAAAGCTCGGACCACCCCGTGAGCAGGGGGGTGGCACGATACCTGAGAGAGCACTACGAAGTTTCGGATGAGCCGGAGTTGAAAGAGATAAAAAGTATCCAGGCCAAAGGGGTCTGCGCCACCTATGGAGAGAGAAAAATCATAGGCGGAAATCCGGCACTGATGCAGGAGAATGGTATCGTATGCGATTTCGAAGCCCAACACAGCATATATATCTTCGCAGTAGATTCGAGGGTGCTGGCGGAGTTCGAACTCAGAGACAGGATAAGAGAGGGAGTGGTGGACGCTCTGCGCAGGATAGAGCGCATGGGAGTGGAGATAGTGATGCTTACGGGGGACCACGACAGAAGTGCACAAATAGTGGCACGGGAGGCCGGTATAAAACGGGTCCACTCCGCCCTGCTTCCCCAGCAGAAGGCAGAGCTTGTAGAGCGTTTCCAGCAGGATGGACATATCGTGGTTATGGCCGGAGACGGCATAAACGATACGGTGGCACTGGCGAGAAGCGATATATCTGTAGCTATGGGCGGTGGAGCGGATATAGCGATAGAGGTAAGCGATATCGTACTGCTCGAAGACAAACCCGCCGCTCTTGCCGATGCCTTCGAGATATCCGTAAGAACCTTCAGGAGTGTCAAGCAGAATCTCACTCTCTCACTGCTCTACAATATGGTGGCGGTACCGATGGCTGTAGCGGGCCATGTGAATCCTCTCGTGGCCGCTCTCTCGATGAGTCTCAGTTCTCTGATAGTGGTCGGAAATTCGATGAGGATAAAATTCGAGGGAGAGAGAGGATAGAGGATGGATATTTCGGATATGCAAATCGTGAAGTGAAGAAAGGAATCCTATGCATGAATACTCCATAGTACAGGCTCTACTGAATCAGTGCGAAGAGCACGCCCAGAGAAACGGAGCCGACAGGATATTGAAGGTGGTCACAAAGATAGGTGTCCTCAGCGGTGTTGAGCCCGATTTGTTGCAAAGGGCTTTCGAGACCTTCAGGGAGGGGACTCTCTGCGAGGAGGCCGAGCTGGTGATGAATATGCAGAGTATCGTGATACGATGCCCAGATTGCGGTGTCGAATCGAGCGTGGAGGGTATGGCTCTGGCATGTCCGAAGTGCGGAAGTCTCGATACAAGCGTCATAGATGGCGAGGATATGTATCTGATGAGTCTCGAGATGGAGTAGGGTGCTATCCTCCCGTGAATCAAATATGAAAAAAGGAGAGTCTATGTTGGTCGATTATTCGCAGATAGAGCCTGCTAAGCGCTACAAACTGATGGCGCAGACGGTCGTTCCCCGGCCGATTGCGTGGATTGTGAGCGAGGATGAGAGGGGTGTCGTCAATATCGCTCCCTTCAGCTACTTCACCCCCCTTGGTTCCAAGCCTCCCGTACTGGTGGTCTCCATAGGTCACCGCCCTGACGGAAGAGAGAAGGATACGCTCAGAAATATCAGAAAGAGCCGTAGATGTACTATATGTATGGCATCCCCCGCCCAAGTGGACTCCCTGCATCTAAGCTCCGCACCGCTTCCTGAAAACGAGAGCGAGGCCGAGCGCTTCGATATAGAGCTCATAGAGCTCAGGGAGGGCTTCCCGCCCCGTATAGCGGGGGCCCCAGTCGCTTTTTTCGCCACTTTGCACAGTGAAATCGAGCTAGAGGGAAGCAAAACGGTTCCTCTTATCCTCGAGATAGAGTCCCAATATATAGACGAAGAGTGTATCGTGGATGAGCACAGATTTTATCTCGATTGCGATTTGCCTGCGAGAGTGGGGCCCGGATACCGCAGACTCGGAGAGGAGATAGAGGCTCCCGAACTGCCTAAAGAGTGAGAAGGAGCGGACTATGGAGTATAGGGAGGCTTCCGGGTGGCTGAAAGAGTCCGACGCTCTGCTCATCTGTGCCGGCGCCGGGATGGGGGTGGACAGCGCTCTGCCCGATTTCAGAGGGGATGAGGGTTTCTGGAGAGCCTACCCCAAGCGAGAAGGCTGGGGATGAACTTCATCAACCTTGCCAATATCGATTTCGAAGCCTTTCGCGCTCTGAATACGCCCCTTTGCCCCGACTGCCACGCAGTGCCGATCCAATGTAAGCGCTCATAATCAATCCCCGAGAGCCCCATATCGACCCCTCTTTGGGATAGGGATTGCCCGTGGGGGAGTGTTGCCACCATTTCGGGGCCGCAACTTCAGTCGCAAAATCAATTTTGAAGTCCAT
>CAJXJF010000010.1 GCA_913054475.1 uncultured Nitratifractor sp. | reverse complement strand
TGGATGAGACAAGCTCTATTAGAGACCTTGTCTCTCAAGAGAGCGATATAAAGATGTTTTATATGACATACTTCTCGCTAAATAGGCTATATGCCTCTATTAGCGAGATAGAGCTAAACAAAGGCTATAGCGACATACTGCTTCTAAAAGCTCCCAATATAAAAGATGAGATACCAAATATCCTGATAGAGTTCAAATTCTTCAAACAGAAGCAAAAAGTAAGCGATGAGCTTTTGCAACAGACAATAGAGCAAGCCAAAGAGCAGATAGGAAGATACAGGCAAAGCTCCAAATTTGGCATAGATAGATCTGTAGTGGTGATATTTCAGGGATTCAGGCTGCTCTATTGTGAGTGGGTATAGCTATTGCAGAGTTCAATGCCTAAGTGAAGTCATGACTCTAAAACGATTATGACACTTCGGGGCGGCGACTTTAGTCGCGGCCCCGAAATAGTGACAATCTTGGGGTGTATATAGGGATGAGGGGAGGGGTTGCGAGTAGTTCGAAGAGCGTCGCTGCTATCTCAATCTCCTTAGGAAATACTTAATTTAATAATGCTTTAAGTTTTAGGGGCTATAATCACGGCCACAAAACTCTTTTCCCGAAGAGTTTAAAATAAAAAAGGAATACGATCATGAAAATGACAAAAGTCGTAAAACCTCATGAGGTCAAGCGTGACTGGATTCTGATCGATGCGGATGGAAAGACTTTCGGACGCATCCTGACTGAAGCGGCCACTTATCTCAGAGGCAAGCATAAAACGAACTTCACACCCAATGTGGATTGTGGTGACTATGTAGTGATTATCAATGCTAAAAATGCGAAATTCACCGGTAACAACAAGATGGAGCAGAAAGAGTACTTCAGGCATAGCGGCTATTTCGGTAGCACCAAGAGCAACAAGCTCAGCGACATGCTCGAAAACCATACCGAAAAACTCTACCGTCTCGCGGTCAGAGGTATGCTTCCGAAAACGAAAATCGCCCGTCAGATGCTAAAGAGACTCAAAGTTTACGAGGGTGCCGAGCATCCCCATACTGCACAACTGAACAAAGGAAACTAATATGGCGACAGTATATGCGACAGGAAAGAGAAAATCTGCAATCGCCAAGGTTTGGCTGACTCCCGGTAACGGTGGTATCAGTGTCAACGGCAAAAACCTCGACGAGTGGCTTGGCGGACATGAAACGCTCAAGATGAAGGTCAAGCTTCCTCTCGAGGCGACGAAACAGCTCGAAGCGGTAACGATAAAGGCCACTACCCTCGGTGGAGGTTACAGCGCTCAGGCGGATGCGGTGAAGCATGGAATATCCAAAGCGCTCGTAGAGTACGAGCCCGCTTTCAGAGCGATCCTCAAACCGATGGGACTCCTCACCAGAGATGCCCGTGTCGTGGAAAGGAAGAAATACGGAAAGAAGAAGGCGAGAAGAAGCCCTCAGTTCTCCAAGCGTTAAGAGTACTTCGGAGAGGGTTTTCCCTCTCTTTCTTTACAAACTACGGTGTCAAAGCCATTGGCTGTAGCGTCGCAGGTAGTCATTCTTCAAACAGACAAAGCAGGTTCGAATATCATGAATACACTCTTCTACTTCTCTTTTGCTTTTCTGCTCATAGCGATTGCGACTGTCGGATATAGAAAGAGAGAGAGGCTATCCCTACTCATCGATACCTTCTCTCTTTTTCTATATCTCTTGATGACGATTGCATATCTCTCGGCAAATTTCTTCACAGGCCACGGAGTGGACGAGGCGGTCATATACACTCTGCAATATGGCCTAGGCAAAGCCGGTTTCGGAGACTACATACTCCTCATCTTCGCAACCGTCAGCGCACTTGTCGCCGTCTTCGCACTGGCCTATCTCTACTACAGGGTGCTAAAGAGGATATCCATTCCCAAACCCAGACGCATCAAAGGATTCATACACAAGAGCTTTATGATTCTCGCCTTTTCATTTCATCCTCTCTTGCACAATCTCTACAAGATAGCATCGTACAGACTGACTGCCCAGTCTGGTGATTTTCTCGATTACTACAAAAAACCGCCTCTGAAAGTCGATATCGGCAATCCCAAAAACATTGTCTATATCTATGCCGAGAGTCTGGAGAGAACCTATTTCGACGACAGACTCTTCCCTAATCTCTTGGAGAGACTCGACGGCATAAGGAAAAATTCCACCGAATTCAGCGATATCAGACAGATAATAGGCTCGACCTGGACAATAGGCGGGATGGTCACGAGTCAATGCTCCATTCCACTCTTCACACCGGCACCGGCACAGGGCAACTCTATGAGCGGAATGAGCCGATTTCTCGCAAATGCCGTATGTCTTGGAGATACCCTGAAAAATTCCGGATACCATCTAAGCTATATCCAGGGAGCCGATATACGATTTTCCGGCAAAGACAAATTCTACAAAACACACGGTTTCGACGAAATCTACGGAAGAAACGAGCTGATTGAGAGATTGAGAGACAAAAGATATCTCAATGCTTGGGGGCTCTATGACGACAGCACTCTGAATATAGCGTACGAGAAGTTCGAAGAGCTATCCAAAAGCGACAAACCGTTCGCTCTTGTCGTAATGACACTCGATACCCATCATCCCGACGGCCATATCTCGAAAAGCTGCCGGCAAAAGGGAATAGAGTACAAAGATGGAAAAAACAAAATACTCAACGCCCTCAAATGCAGTGACTATCTCATAGCCGATTTCATAGAAAAAATAGAGAACTCTGTATATGCCGACAAGAGCATTGTCGTTTTGAGCTCCGATCATCTGGCGATGAAAAACGGAGCCACCTCTATCCTGAAAAGAGGTAGAAGAAGAGACAGTTTCATCATTCTGGAAAGAGGCGAAGATGGATACAGGCAGATATCGAAAGAGGGCAGTATGCTCGATGTGGCACCCACTCTTTTGCACCTGCTGGGAGCGAAAGGGGTGGACTACGGTCTGGGCAGGGACCTATTCGAGAAAGAGTCTCTGATAGGAAAATTCGAAGATTTCGACAAAAAGCTCTACTCATGGAGAGAAGAAATACTGAAATTCTGGAATTTCCCCAAATTGCCGGAGGAGATAGAGATAGAATTGAAGGCAAAAAAGGTATCGATATCTACACAGAAGTACAGTTTTCCTATTCTGCTGAGAATCTCCCCAAATGGAGATATGCAACCGATATTCGACTCTTTCGCTCCGAAGAGGCTCCATAGCTATCTACCCTCTTTCGACAGGAACGAATCTTTCTTGTGGATAGACCTGTGTCAAAGGATATCATACGCCTTCGATAAGAACGAGAGTTCCAAATACTGCATAGCTACAGGCAGACTCGATGGGGATATAAAAGTGGAGGCACTGGAAAAGAGCGAAGAGGGAATAACTCTCGAGAGGAAAATATTGTATGGCGAAAAAAGAGATACGAAACTATACAACGAGAGAATTGAGAGACTCAACAAGCTCGACCATACAAAGATACTCTCTCCCTCTTTCGACAAAGCGAGCGATAGATATTACGAAGCCTCTCTCGAGGATGGTATAGACTTCTCCAAAAAAGGATACCCGTCGTTTCTCGAAAGAGTGTGGGGTATATCGGAAAGGGAGAGTTGGGGAAGATGGAGCGATGCGAGGCTCTACGAAGATGTGAAATTTCAGTTTTCCAAAAAACTTCCCACTTCGTTCATACTGGAGATGAAAATCGGATGTTATGGTGAAAATCTCGGGAAAAAACTCCGCATAGAGGCCGGCTTACAAAAGAGAGAGCTATTGCTCGAAAGCAATAGCCCCAGAGTCTATCGAATCGAATTCTCCAATGTCGATTCCAAGAATCTGGATATCTACCCGCCTTTCCCCTCCTCACCCGAAAAAGATCCGAGGAAACTGGGAATATCCTTTGAATATCTGAAGATTATCGATACGACAAAGAGAAGGAAGTAAGACGCCTTCAAAGATTCTCAATAGTCATCGGGGCTCTCTCTATCGCAAAACCACCATGTAACGGCGAACATGAGCCCGGGAGTCCTAGCTATAGTGTCGTCGAAAATGAATCTTTTCGCCTCTTTGACGGAGACAAAAAGAAGCTCTATATCCTCGCCGTCGATTCCGCCACCCTCTCCGACCTTCATACTCTCGTCTATCTCTGCATAATATAGTGTCTGCCTACTGCCCGAATAACCTACGCAGGTATGGAAAGTCCCAAGCTTTTCGAGGGCGGAGGGGTCCACTCTGTAACCGCACTCCTCCTCTATCTCTTCGGATGCTATCCTGCATAGAGGAAGCTCCTTATCCACGAGTCCTGCACAAAGCTCTACCGTCATACCATCGGAATTTCTGGCATACAAAGCCGGTCTGAACTGTCTGACGAAAAGAAAGGAGTCATACCCCCTGTGGTATAGAAGGATGGCCACACTGTCGGCACTCTCGAGAATTTCCCAACTCCTTGACTCCCCATTCTGTTTATAGATTGCGAGTTTCGGATGTATGTATCTACTCTCGTTCAAATCGCATGTTTCAAAATCTTCTATTCTCATTTTCATATCTCTTTCTATCCTTTACATATATAAATGCCGAAGCTATATCGTCCCATCTGTAGCTTTTGCGCTCTTTGGACTCCAATATCTTCAACAGTCTCTCCTTCTCCTCTTGTGCTCCCTCTATGGCGACGGTTTTTGTCTTGACTATATTGTACTTTTCCACCTTTTTGTATTTGGTGGTTATTTTGACTCTATCAGCCGATATGCCTTTTTTATTCAAAACCTTGAGGGGATTTATAGCCTTGCCATTGAGATATAGTCCGAAGTGAAGATGGTTTCCAGTACTTCTGCCCGTACTGCCCACATAACCCACAATCTCACCTCTTTTGATGTATTTCCCCTTTCTTACCTTTATGCGACTCATATGTGCGTATAGCGAGACATAGCCTCCCTGATGGGATATCTTCACCGCTTTCCCATATCCGCCCAACCAGCCCGAGAAGATGACTTTGCCAGAGTTGACCGCATATATTTTCGTACCTCTTGGAGCTCCCCAGTCCACACCGAGATGGGGCCGATACCTATGGAGTATTGGATGCCAGCGTTTATAACTGAATCTGGATGTGATATGACCCTTCTTTACAGGCATTGTGAATCTTCGATTTCTCTTTTTGATGAATCTACTTTTTGTAATCACCACCGTCCTTCTTCCCTCTTTGCTATATCTGATTTTCTTTTTGATATCGTGCCAGACATTTCCATTCTCGTCCACGAAAGCGAATCTCTTCTTTCCCCCTGTTACGACTATCGAGCTTTTGACCAAAGGTTGTCCAAACGGTTTTCCCAGACGACTCTTCTGCACATATCGGAAAACCACCCTGTCTCCCTTTCTAAGTCTTTTGAAATCGACACTCCCCTTGTACATCGTCTTCAGTATGAAACCGAGTCTGGGATTGTTGGTCTTCTCATCGATGTCGCTATATAGATTCCTATCGATTTTCACACTGACTTCGTCTGCAACTCTCTTGTAGGCAATCGGGATGATATCGAAAGTGTACTCCTTGGAGTTTCGCTTTTTGAACAACTCGATTTGCATCTCCTCACCGATGGGAATGAGCATCTGAAGCAGCGTACCATTCTCTTCGAGCTCATAAAATCTCTCTCCAGCCTGTATCTCTGAGACATATTTCATATCTTCGGGCGAAATCTCCTTGAGTAGCCCCAGAGGTATGTGTTTTCTACTGATATAGTCCGAAAATGTCTCTGCACTTCTCCATATCGATTCTTTGACTACGGCAGAGAAGATATGTGCATAAAAGATTGCAAAAAGTATCAAAATTCTCAATCGTACCCCCTAAACAACTCATGAATGGGCATCCGAAAAGCTCCCCGAAAAATATAGTTCTTCGCAACTCATCGAAATTTCATTCTTTTGAAAGTATAATCATACACAATCATAGTAAAAGGATAGTCGAGATGTTGAAAAAGATAATTATTTTTCTCCTGATGGGTGCGCCGCTGTTTCCTGGTTTCTTTCCATCGAGCGTCAGGAGTAGGATAGTGAGCGTAAACGGTAACAGAGCGGTCATAGACAGGCCTTTCCCCGTAAACGGTATGAGCGGGATAGTCATACACGACTTTGGCAAAGGGAGATCTGTCGTAAGTGCTATCGCCGTACAGAGCTCATCGTCGAAAGTGAAACTCCGAAAGGGCGATCTGCTCGGTGCGGACAATCTGCCCGGCCCTAGTAAAACGGCCGTAGTCGGAGATAGGGTGATAGGGGGATATCTCTACGACAATGTTTTGCTCATAGCGCCAAATGCCAAGACATACGCTTCGATTACCACTTCGAGCCGAAAGCACTGGATCCACCCAGATCTCTTCGCAGCCTATCTCGGTAGAGAGGGGGATTCATCCATAAATAGAAAAAATCTCGCAGGTTTTGCAAAAGAGGCACAGGTAGGTCTCGTCTATATCGTAGGCAGAGATAGAGCTGTTCTTCTCGATCCCATAAGCGGGCATGTTGTAGCCAGAAAGAGCTACACTCCCAAAGGCAGCGAGAGTAGATATCCTTTCTATATGAGATTCAACAGATTCAGGAGCGGATTTTTCGGCGGTAGTGCAGGAGACTACTACAAAGAGGTGGAGGCTCTGCTGCAATGAATCCTGGAGATGTCGAAGCTCTCTCGAGTATAGTCGGCAGAGAGAATATCTTTAGCGACAAGGCCCATCTTAGGGCCTATAGCTACGACGCTACCAAAACCTACTATCAGCCCGAAGCCGTACTCTTTCCCAGAGATGAAGAGGATGTAAGCCGTATTCTCGTATATTGCAACGCTCACCGCATACCTGTCGTCGCAAGAGGGGCGGGTAGCGGCTTCACCGGCGGGGCTCTGCCCGCAAGAGGGGGAGTGGTGCTCGCTTTCGAAAAGCATATGAACAAAATCATAGAGATAGATATGGAAAATATGCTCGCTGTCGTACAGCCCGGTGTGGTCAACAAGGAGCTTCAGCGCGCAGTCGAAAAACAGGGACTGTTCTACCCGCCGGATCCGGCAAGCGAAGAGTACTCCACCATAGGCGGAAATGTAAGTGAAAATGCCGGTGGAATGAGAGCCGCGAAGTATGGAATCACCAAAGATTTCGTTATGGCTCTGCGTGCCGTCAAGGCCAACGGCGACATCATCAGGGCAGGCAAAAGAACTATCAAGGATGTGGCCGGCTACAATATAGCCGGTATTTTGACGGCCAGTGAAGGGACACTCGCCGTAATTACGGAAATCACGCTAAAGCTTCTGCCAAAACCAGGATATGCCAAGTCATACATGGGAATTTTCCCCGATGTGAAAGCGGCCATGAACGCCGTTTTCAAATCTCTGGCTTCCGGCGCGAATCCTGTAGCCATGGAGTTTCTCGACTCTCTGGTCGTCAAAGCGGTTAGAGAAAAGACCGGTGTGCAACTACCGGAAGAGGCGGGTGCCCTGCTTATAGGCGATGTCGATGGAAATGTTCCCGAAGAGATAGATTTCCAACTCTCCATATTGAAAAAATCCTTCGAAGAGAACGGTTCGATGGCCTTCAGAGTCGCCGAAAAAGAGCAAGACAGAGAGCTGCTCTGGCATGCACGCAGAAGCGCCTCTCCCTCTATCACCATATATGGCAGCAAAAAACTCAACGAAGATATATCGGTCCCCAGAAGCAAACTGCCCGAAGCACTCGAGAGGATATACTCCACTGGAGAGAAGTATGGCCTCAAGGTGCCATGTTTCGGACATGCGGGAGATGGAAATATACATGTAAATGTCATGGTGGACGGTAGTGACGATGAAGAGCTCGAGAGGGGTCATAGAGCCATAAGAGAGATATTCCAACTCGTAGTTGATATGGGAGGTACCCTCAGCGGAGAGCACGGTATAGGTCTGAGCAAGGCCGAATTTATGGATATAGCCTTCACGCCGGCCGAGCTACAGCTCTTCAGAGATATCAAAAAGGCTTTCGACCCGAACGGTATTCTCAATCCGGGCAAGATGGGACTTTGAATATATGACGGATAGAGGTGTGAGGAAGAGAGAGCCTCTCTTATCCGATTCATACTTCTTCGTTCGGGATTTTTTCGAAGAGTTTTTTCATAGCAGACTCGGATTCTACGCTGCGAGTATGAGCTGGAGTACGATATTTTTCATTATCCCTTTCATGGTTATTCTATTGGTACTCTTCACATATATGCCCATCTTCGACAGGGCATATATGGAGATACACAAGCTTCTGGCACACTCTCTTGTAAGTTCGGACACTACTACGATAATGAACTACCTCGACAGATTCGTACAAAACGCGGACAGACTCGGCTATATCGGCCTCATCTACGCTCTCGTTGCCGTCCTCCTCTTTTTCAGAGATTACGACTTCATAGTCAACGATATCTTCGAAACACCACAAAGGAGACTCGCCGATGCCGTCAAAACCTATTTCGGGCTTTTGCTTCTGCTACCCTTTATGCTGGGAGGCTCTTTCTGGATATCCTCTACGATAGAGAGGATGACGGAGAATCTCGAAATAGCCTCGAGCATTCATATCTATCTCGTTCTCCCCTACTTAATAATATGGATGCTTTTCTATCTCGCCTACCAATTCTCGCCACAGGTATCTGTAGGGAAAAAAGAGGCCGCAATATCCTCTTTTGTAGCATCTGCACTATGGTATCTGGCCAAATCCCTCTTTATATATTATATTCTCTACAACAAAACCTACACCACCATATACGGCGGCCTTAGTACTCTGCTCTTTTTCTTCCTCTGGATATATATCTCATGGGCCATATTTCTTCACGGCTTGAGATTCTGCTACCTCCTATATAAGAAAAATCGATATGAAAGTAGTTCTGGTAATTGAAGAATCAAGGTACGGATCTACTCTATTTTGCCTTAGACTCGAGAGTGACTCTTTGTATCGGTGTCGTCTATGCAAAGCCTTCTTAAAACTTTTCGAGTATAATAAGCCCGAATCAAATTATCCCCGTTCGGGGCCATGGAGGATAGACAATGGGTATGCCAAGTATGCCGGAACTGCTTGTAGTGTTGGCAATCGTAGTTCTTTTGTTCGGAGCCAAAAAGATACCGGAGCTTGCCAAAGGCATGGGTAAGGGTATAAAAGATTTCAAAAAAGCGATGAACGAAGATGACGACGAAGAGCAGGTAGCGAGCAAAAAAGAGCTCGAAAACAGAGACGAGAGCAAGATGACCGCGGTAGAGAACGAAGAGAAAGAGAGTGCCAAAGTCTGATTCTTCTCATTGAATCGTGCAACTACTTCAAGAAACTTCATGCGGTTTCCCGCCGTATGAAAACTTCACGAAATATAACAACCTATCGAAAATCTTTATAGAAACGGATGATAAATGCAGATAAAATCGAGACTGAACGAACTCATATCGAATGCTCTCGAATCTCTCGATATAGATGGAGGGAGCGTACAGGTCACCGAAGCCGGCAAGCCTGAATTTGGAGACTATCAATACAACGGGGTGATGGCGATAGCCAAAAAGTACAAGAGAAATCCGCGCGAGCTGGCTACGCAGCTGCTACAGGCAATCGTGCTAAGCGATATGGTGGAGAGTATGGAGGTGGCCGGCCCCGGCTTCATAAATATCAGACTCTCCTCGCAGTGGCTGGCGCAGAAGGCCTCTGCGGCACTCGCCGACGAGAGGTTGGGTGTGGAGAGAGACGAAGAGCCCTATAGAGTAGTGGTGGACTATTCCAGTCCCAATATGGCCAAGCAGATGCATGTAGGCCATCTTAGGTCCACGATAATCGGGGATACCATCGCCAATCTTCTCTCTTTCCTCGGTCACGAGGTGATTAGACAGAACCATATCGGAGACTGGGGTACCCAGTTCGGTATGCTTATAGCCTATCTCGAAGAGCTTGGCGAAGGTTCGGAAGGTACGCTCCGCGACCTAGAGCAGTTCTACAAAGAGGCAAAAGAGAGATTCGACGAAGACGATGCTTTCGCTAACAAGGCTAGGGAGTATGTGGTCAAGCTCCAGGGAGGAGATATCCACTGTATCCATCTGTGGGAAAAGTTCATAGACAAATCTCTCGGACACTGCGAGGAGGTTTACGGCAGGCTCGGTATAGGGCTGACGAGAGAGGATGTGAAGGCTGAAAGCAGCTACAACGACGACCTTCCCGAAGTGATAGGAGAGCTGGATGAAAAGGGTCTGCTTCAAGAGAGCAGGGGCGCCAAGTGTGTATTCATAGAGGGTGACGAGAACCCCCTCATAGTCCAGAAAGGCGACGGAGGCTATCTCTATGCCACGACCGATCTTGCCGCAATACGCTTCAGAGCTTCGGTTCTGAAGGCCAGGAGGATATCGTATGTCGTCGATGCCCGCCAGAGCGCCCACTTCCGACAGGTCTTCGCGGTGGCTCTCAAGGCCGGTTTCGTGACTGAAGATGTAAAACTCGAACATATCTCTTTCGGAATGATGCTCGGCAAAAACGGCAAACCCTTCAAAACGAGAGAGGGTGGTACGGTCAAGCTCATAGAGCTTCTCGACGAGGCTGTGGAGAGAGCCAGGGCCGCCATAACGCAGAGAGAGAAGTTCAGCGAGGATGAACTGCAAAAAGTCGCTGAAATAGTGGGGATAGGGGCGGTAAAATATGCAGACCTCTCCATAAACAGAGAGTCCAACTATATTTTCGACTGGGACAGGATGCTCAGTCTCGACGGCAACACCTCTCTCTATCTTCAGTACGCCTACGCCAGAATATCGTCCATTCTCAGAAAGAGTGGGGAGGGAGTTTCGGCCGAGATATCTCTCTCGGACGAGCTGGAGAGAAGGATGGCGCTCAAGCTGCTCCAACTCGAAGATGTGCTCAGGGCCGCGGCGAGAGATGCCATGCCCCACTATATAGCATCCTACCTCTATGAGCTTACGACTCTCTTCATGAAGTTCTATGAGAACAATCCCATTCTCAGGGCTGATGTTCCCCCCGAAGTAAGGGCGGGCAGACTCGCTCTGGCCTCCCTTACGGCCGAAACGATAAAGAGAGCACTGGGGCTTATGGGGATAGGAGTTTTGCAGAGACTCTGAAAAATCAAAGTTAAGTTGTTCTAAAATATCCTATTAAAATCAAAGGGGGATAAGTTTATGAAAAAACTTTTGTCATTGAGGGTAGTGGCTTTTGCCGCCTTGCTCTATGCACCCCAGTTCGCATCCGCAGGTTTTGGGGATGCCCTGGTGGGAGGAGTGGTCGGAGGAGTGGTGGGCTCTGTAATTACTAACGGGGTCTATCATAGAGGGCATAGGGGTGGTCACAGAAGTGTTCACAGAGCTCATCACAGACGGGCGAAAGCTCCCGTAGAGAGTGACGAGATGAAGATACAAAAGGCTCTTAAAAGCCTTGGATTCTACAAGGGTCCCATAGATGGGCAGATAAATTCCTTCGAAAGCAGAACTGCTATAAAGGAGCTCAATAGAGCTTACGAGATAGGCGATACCTCATATATGAGTCCCCAAGAGAGAGATGCGCTGATATATCTGGCTACACTGCTCGATTTCGACCGCAATCTCATAGCGCAAGGTACAGATAGCCGCACCAAGATGAAAAGAGTCCAGACAGCGCTTAAAGTACTGGGATTCTATCACGGCAAGCTCGACGGCTCTACCGGCCCGATGACGAGAAGATCGATAACCGACTACAAGATGGCCAATTCTCTTGGTTCAGGAAGCAGACTTGGTTACGAAGAAGAGTATAGACTCATAACTACTGCAAAGCAGAACAACGATAAAAATATAGAAGATACACTCAATATGCTCAAGCATCTCGGCAGTGCTCAAAATGCAAGTAAAAAAGCAGAGGGAGGAGAGAGAAGAGTGATTCTCGAACCTGCCGGAGCGTCACAGCCCGCCTATGGAGCGGGAGGAGGGCAACGACAGCCTCAGCTCAGTCCCGCTCTGCATAGCGGTGGAGCCGCGCAGTAGAGTAGGGCGGATTGCCGCTCTTTTTGGCCAGTGGCGGTAGAGTGGAAATAGGGTGCTTCTTTTTCGGTATCTCTAAAAAAAGGAAATGCGCTCTATTTTCCCTATCGCTTCAGAATCTCTCGGGCCTGTCGTAGAATGAGAGGCAGACGACTGGAGACTACCGACTCCACGATATAGAGATCGACACCTTCATAGTCGCGTGCTATATAGTTGCGCAAGTCGTAACTGCCTTTGATATCCTGCTTTTCGAAATGGGACAATATCTCAAGTTCTCCGGCATGAAGAAGCTTGTCGAACTGCTCGGCAATGGAGGTCAGATGCATCAAAATAGCGGCGCGCCCTTTACATTCATCTTCGAGGGCGAGAGAAACGGAACCATACTCATCGACAATATTCTTGATAAAAGTGATTTTTTTGACTATTTTTTCGAGTCGTTGCAGCGCTTTGTCGGTATCAGACATAGATAAGCTCTTTTTCGATGTATCGTTTGAGAGGGGAGGGGGCATCGAGGTCGAAGATATCCACTCTGCGGCCAAATCTTCGCGAAAGCCGCTCTTTGAGCTTTCGTGAGAGTTCGAAGTAGCCGTAGGGACCGTAGCGCTCTACGAAATCGGCCCTCTTTTTCACTGCTATATCGATGTCGCTGTAGATATTCTCTTTCTCTCTTGCGTAACTTCCGAAGAGGGCGATAGCCTCTATCCCTTCCTCTACCAATTCTACTTTGAGCGTTCGCAAAAAGGCGAGTATCTCATCTCGTGTCGCTTTCATGGAGTTATTATATCGTAACGCTTGGCATCTCTTTTCGGGGAGAATGGGATCAGTCGCTACCTTGATCCTTATGCTCTCGTATGCGTTTTCACCAAGAGGGATGGGAACGAGAGAAGTTCTCTATCCGGAGCAGGGATTCAAGTGCCGTCATAGCACCATTTTCGGGGCTGAAGCCTCCGACTCCTTCGTGTTTGGCTTCTATCCTGCAAGGGCTGAATTCAGCCCTTGCACTATGCGAGATTTTACCGGCGACTAAAGTCGCCGCCCCATAGATTGCATTGCCGTTTTTGGGGGTGCGATTTCAGTCGCGTTTGGGCGTCGAAGTCCATACGAGCTTGCTATCGGCAAGAAAAAGAGACGGCTGCTTCATACGAAGTGGAGTTTCACTCCCGCATGTGTCTCGTGCTCATCGCTTTTCGTTTTGACTATCAATATGCCTGTACACCATATTTGAGCAGCATTCTGGGTAGTACATCATCCAGATTCTGTACATCCTTATCATTGAGTTCGATGAGATTGAAACCGTATTTTTTGTAGATTTCTATCTTTTTCTTTTTTCTGGCAAGATATTTTTCGTCGTTTTCGTAACCCCAATATTCGATATAAACCTTTCCAGTCGGGATATAAAAATCGCTATAGACATCCTCTTCTATAGGGAGCTTCCTCTCATAGGCATGCACAATTTCAGCCATATAGAGCCAGTTGTCTATCAACATTTCAGCTTTGGAACGAACGAAGTGCCCGTCGGCGCTACGATGTTTCGCTTCGAACTTTTCTCTGAAATCCACTTTTTGTGACGGATTTTCTTTGTCTTGGGTGTTCTCCTGTGTACCTTTTACCTGAGATATGGTCTCGAGGAGAGTTTTCGACTCGAGTATCTTTTCCGGCCATCTGACGAACGGAATACCGCTTCTGGGATCTTCGGCCTGAACTCCTCCCTGTTTCTCTCCCTGAATAGTGACTTTCCAGCCTTTGAGACCCTTCTCGATCCAGCCGATTTCCGACAAGATGAAGTTCATCTTGTTTGCGGAGAGAGAGAAGTGTTTTCCTATGGCTGTGGCGCTCAAGAACTTTTCATTGACTCCAAGATCCAGCTGTATATTTTCGGGCCAGACTATATATTTTCCATACTGTTTGGACTCTCTATATTCGCCTCCTATGGCTTTTCCTTTATCGCTCAAGAGCCATGAGCCATCCCTTTTTTCAATAAAACCGTTTTTTGCAAAATAGCCAAAGAGCTCTTTTGCACTTATGGAGTGTTTTTTCGCCAGCGAGCTCGTAGAGAGCATCTTTTTCATTTCTCCCCCTTCTTTTTGCTTATATGCAGTATCATGAGATAGGGTGCCTATGATACCATATGGAGATTAGATATCCTGCATAATTATCCGAAAATCTTTTTAAGATGGGCTTTGCACAGATAGAGTCGAGCTCTCTGAAAAATCGACTCAAGAGAGACTATTCAATATTTTGTGTCAATCCGAAGCAGTTCATAATCGTATCATAACACCAGATAGCCATCCAAGCTGCCTTCGGTTCATAAAGTAATCGCGGAGCTTCGATGACTTCAGTCGCCGCCAATACTTTGATTTCGAAGCAGAGAGGGGGTGGCTACATGTCGAGATAGTGAATCAGTCCGAAGGTGAATCTCTCTATTCTCATTATTCTGCTCCCTCCATACTTCTTGGTGAAGAGTTTTGCCGATATTTCGTTCGAGAGGGGTATCAGGTCGTCTCCGTGGGGTCCTATTATGCGTGAGCCGAAGACATACCAAGCATCTTTGGCATCTATCTTTTCGCCTGTGAGATAGTCCTTTACATACATCTTCTTTACATCAGCCTTGCTATGCGCTCCGAAACCCAGATACTTTTCCGGATGGAAGTAGTAGTTCATCATCGCCTTTACGGAAGCAAAGCGCAATCTCTTGCCGTTTTTGAGTACCATTTCGGTGGAGAATTTGGGATATTTGTCTATATCTATCATATAGACGGGGTCGAGTTTGTTTACGAAAGCCTTCGAGGCGTTGCTCTCGGATATAGTTTTTTGCGTATCCGCCGCCGGCGAAATAGTCGTCGTTATAAACGCCGCAACTATCAAAGCTATCACGGACATGGCATCTCCTTACAAGATATCTTTTTTTCTGAAGAGAGTATAGCCCAGCAGGGTAAACAGCGCACCGAGTACGACGGGGTAGAGTATCGCATAGAGCATCAGGAATCCGTGCCCTAGGGTATCGAGCAGATAGTAGGCCACAGGTCCTATGACGGTGAGTTCGGGGTCGAAGAGTGTAATGGCTCCTATTCTGAATGTCTCCAGCGGATTGAGCATGGCCAGAGTTATTATAAGCTGGTCGGAGACTCTGTTTTGCATCATCAGACCTATGAGGGCCACATCTATGAAGGCAAGCAGAACTATCCAGACCGTGAAGGATAGCCCCAGTGCGATATCGTGCGACTTGACGAGAGTCGAGATGAAAAAGGAGATTCCGAGAAATACGGTACAGATGGAAAAAATCAGAAGAGAGTAGAGTGTAACCATCCCCCAGGGAATCTCTCCGCCTTTGTAGAGTCCCCAGGCAATCCCGATGATGAGAGCCATCATTACCGGCAGGAAGACGGTCGCGAAACGACCGAGAAACTTACCCCAGTAGTAGTCTCTCAGAGATATGGGGAAGGAGAGCATATACTCTAGGATATTGCTCTCCCTATCGGCCGATATCGATTTGACGGTCGTTATCAGTATGAAGATGGGCAGTATCACTATCGTGACCTGCATGAAGATCAGCAGAAGTCTGCTGAGCCCGGTGAAACCCATCACCACCGAATCGGTGATACCGCTTATGAAAAAGAGCCCCATCAATCCGCCGAATACGAAGGTATAGACATAGAACCATTTCGAACGCAGAGACTCTTTTATATCCAGATATGCTATCAAGAGCAGATTTCCCACTATTCAACTCCCCGTTTCTGATTGTTGGCTCTCTCTATCTTCTTTATCAGTATGACGATTTCATCGAAGTTCAGAGCCTTGTGGCCTTTTGGAAAGGTCTTTTGTGTAAATGCCGCCACCCCATAGGCCATGGGCGTTATCGAATCGTCGGTATATTTGGCCCTTCTT
The DNA here is from genome assembly GCA_913054475.1 of uncultured Nitratifractor sp. GTDB lineage: Bacteria > Campylobacterota > Campylobacteria > Campylobacterales > Sulfurovaceae > Nitratifractor. Next base: position 24,297 of record CAJXJF010000010.1, on the reverse strand, counting down.
GCGTCTATCCATTCACCGCTCTTGGCGTCGGTGACCCAGATTTTTGCCTCTTTCGCCCAAGGGATTTTCTCCTCCTCGAGCCAGAGTACGGCACAGCCTATATCGTCGAACTTGTAGGCTCTGTTGCTCCTAGGGTCGATAATCTGCGCCGCATACTTCCTCTCGCTCAATACCATCTTGCAACGCTCGCACATATCTCTGTCCCAGTGAACCTTTTCGTAGCCACCCTTCTCTCTCTTCTCCTGACAGCCCGTAGCAAAGAGAGTCACTAAGAATATCGTAAACAGAATCGCGCTAAATCTTCTCATCGCTCACCACCCTGCCAAGCTCCATATATATCTTTCTGTTTATCAGGCCTTCGAGCTCTTCAAGTCTATGTGTGATATATATCGCCGAGTAGTCGTAATCGAGAGAAGAGAGCAGGTCGTAGAACAGTTTTCTTGCTTTCGGGTCCAGACTTGCGGTCGGTTCGTCGAAGATGAAAAGAGCGCTTCTCCTCGCAAGTGCTATGGCTATGAGCATTTTCTGTTTCATTCCGCCCGAGAGTTTGAAAAAGGGCTTGTTTGCGTGTGCATCTATATCGAGCTCCATCTTTCGGGCGAAACTCTCTATCCTGTTACGGGCTACCCCGCTGCTTTTTTGTACGAAATCGAGCAGTTCGTCGAGAGTCAGCTTCACCGGCGGAGGAAGCTGGGGGATGAATGCCACCTTCTCCAGTACGGCTACCCTCTCTCTTATCGGGTCGTGCCCCGCTACGGTGATGGAACCGCTTTCGAGGTGGTAGAAGCCGAGGATGGAGCGTGCGAGAGTGGTCTTTCCCGCTCCGTTGGGGCCGAGCATCGCTATTCTCTCTCCGGACGATATCTTCAGGTCGATACTGTCGAGCACCTTTACGCCCATGAAGCTTTTCGTAGCCGAAGAGATATCGACAATCACGGACATCAGACAAGATCCTTGAGTCTGAAGGTATAGTTGTAGGCATCGGTGTGGCAGACATCGAAACATCTGCCACAGAGCGTACAGTCACCGTTTATCACTATCTGCTTCGTCTTGCCCTTCTCTTTTCTCTCTTTGTCGTATTTGGGTTTGACAAATTCGATTACATGGTTTTCGAAGCAGGCATCCAGACACGCTCCGCAGTGGTCGCACTTGTCCATATCCCACTGTACCTTCGTCGCGCTCACCCAACCCAGCAGATTGTATGTCGTACCTACGGGGCAGATATATTTACACCACATTCTGCGGGAGTAGAATATCTCGAAGAGCAGTATCACCAGCACCCAGACAATGGCGAGACTCCATCCATATACGATAAATCTGCTTAAGATTCCTATCGGGTTTATTATCTCGAAGACAAGGAAACCGTCGATGAAGGTCACCCCCAGAAAAACCGCCCAGAAGGCGAAGCGGATATTGGGGTTCCACTTTCTCTCTTTGATGACTCTTTTGCTCACCAGCTTCTGGTGTATATGCTCACCGATTTCGCTCAGGATTCCATAGGGGCAGGCCCAGGCACAGAAGCTTTTGCCCCCGACGAGCAGATAGAATACCAGTATCGTTGCCGAGCCGATTATCATATTGGTATGAATCGCATGTGTTGCAGTCCAGGTCTCGATGGCCGTGAAGAGGTCTATCAGATGAAAACCGAGCAGTCTCGAACCGTTCATCGTACCTTCGAGGAGCTGTACATCCACATGGTAGGAGATGAAAAAGGCTATGTTTATGACGATTACGCTCAGCCATCTCCAGAAACGCCATGTCGGTCTGTATCCACCCTCTTTTGTCTTGTAGTAGAAGGTGGAGAGAAAAGAGGCCCTTATAATCTCTCTGATCGAGCCGTTGTACCTATCCATATGCTTATCCTTTGCTTCAGTCTCTAAGCCCCGTCGGGGCTCCTGTCGTCAACCGCGCACTATTGAGCCGCGGCCTCTTTCATCTTGGCTTCGAAAGTGGATATCTCCTTGCTTAGAGCCTTGAGGTCTTCGTCGCTCATCTTCGTGAGAAGTCCGTACATTACATAGTTTTTTCGTTTACCGCTCTTGAAGTCTGTCAGCGCCCGATATACATACTCTTCGCTCTTGCCTATGAGTTTGGGACCGACGATACCCTTGCCGTTGACTCCGTGACAGGATGAGCACTTCTGCTTGTAGAGAGGGCTGACCTTGAAAGCCATAGCGCTTCCCGCTCTCTCTCTGAGGGCCTTGAGCTTCTTCTGTACCTCTTCGTCGGCCTTCTTCCTCTCCTCTTGTAGATTCGTTTCACTCTTCTTCTTGATGGGAGTGATGCTGTTGTTGTTCAGATGTACCTTTACCCGGGATTTGGCTATAACACCTTCTATCTGCTTCATCTTCTGCGATGTAGCGTCTATGGTATAGAGGAAATAGGCCGCCCAGAGGGCCAGCAGTGTAGCTATCGCCGCGATTATGTGTCTTATCATTTTCTACTCCTTCTCATTTCCTGAATCTGTTTGTTGAATACCGCTATCTCGTCGGCTATATTTCTGAGTTTCTCGTCGTCAATCTTTCCGACGAGCTGTTTCATCAGTACATTTTTCTCTTTTCCGCTCTTGAACGCTATCAGCTTGTCGTAGATGAATGTACCGTTTTTGTCCAACAGTGATGGCCCAATGACTCCGTTGGCGTAGTCGTCGTGGCAGGGTGAGCATTTGATTCTGAAATCTTTGCTCAATTTGTGAATCATCATCTCTATCTGCACCCTCTCGTAGGGTGAACGGATATTGAGGTAAGCGTCGAGTGTCGTTCTGACCTTCTCCTCTTCGGACTCTTTTTTCTCTTTGTTGTAGGAGTAGTAGAACTGTCCGCTGTTCTCTTCCCCTTTGATACTATTGTCTTTTTCGCTGACGGCGTTTTCGATTATCTTTATCTTTCCCGCATCCGCCGTAGCGCTTTCATGCGACTCTTTTTTATCTCCGCAACCAGCTATCAGAGCCGCCATAGATACTATCAGCGCACCTTTCGTAAGCTTACGCATTCTCTTTTCCACCATTCGTATAGATATCGGCATAGTTTTTCCTCGGTATTATCTTGATTACCTGTGTAGGGCAGAGCTCCGCACAGGCTCCGCATCCGTTGCAGGCCTCTCTGATTTCAGGTAGCATTCCGCCCCCTTTGGCATCCACCATAGCTATGGCAAGAGTCTGGTCGGGGTGGAAGGGGCACATATCCGCACATATGGTGCAGACCTCCTCTTTGCGGTGCTTTTCGAGCTTTTGCAGAAGTTTCTTCTGCAGGGTGCTCTTTTCGCTGTCGTTGTCGCTGAGGCTAACCTTTCTCTCTCTTCTCTCGCTATCGCTTATGGCTGTCGTATGGTCGTAGATTCTGTCTATCGCCTCGTCCGGTACGGGTTTCCCGATTTTGGCGAGACAGCCGGAGGGTTCGACGACCGCTATTCCCATATGTACGAACTCTATACTGTCGTGTTCGTGGTTCAGCGCTCCGCTTGGACATGCCAATATGCAGGGGAAGGCTTCGCAGAGATAACATCCTCTTCTGTGGGGGTCTATATAGGCCATGCCCACACCGGCTTTTCCGTCAATATCTTCGAGAATGATAGAGTCGTACGGACATACCTGCAGACACTGCCCGCACTTGATGCAGAGTCCGATAAACTCCTCTTCGGGTACTGCCCCAGGTGGTCTGAGAATGGCTTTTTCATTTTTGAGATAGGGTGCGGCGAAGATTCCGCCCGCCGCCGCCAATCCCAGAACTCCGAGACCTGTCATCTGCTGTATGAACTCTCTTCTCTTTTTGTTGCTTACACTCATTCTACTCTTCCTTTTTCGAGTTTGCTCTCATCCACCACGGGGTGTCTGTCTTCCAGCAGCATCACCGGCTCCGAAAGGGGGGCCAGCTTCGCCAGAAAATTCATGATCGATATTACGGGCGATGCGTAGAAGAACTTGAGATTGGGATTGAGCATCCACATTCTGTCGGCGTAGTATAGCAGTCTCCACGGAGTGTCTCCTATACCGTCGCCATCTCTGTCGAAACCCTCGTATCTGTCCCAGTAGTTGCCATCCCAGTGGTTTTTGACCGAGTGGAGCGTCACCTGGTCGTCGTCGTAGACATCATCTATATTGCCTTTGAAGATGTTTCCCACAATATTGTTATCTATACTCAGAGAGTGGAAGTTGATACCTATGGCATTGTAGAGTATCCTGTTGTGCTCTATCGTGTTGTTCTGGTCGGGCTGGAAGGGGGAGCGGTCTATATAGAGTCCGCGTGCGCAATATATCATCGTATTCTCTCTGAGGGTGAAGTTGCTGCAATCTTTCAGACCGATTCCAAGCCCCGTCGTACCCAGAGAGCTTTTGATTACATTTCCCACGGCAATACTGTCCTGCGAATACATGAAAAATATTCCGACGGAGTTGTGCTCGTATCTGTTGTACTCGACGAAATTCTTTCCTGCATACATGAAGTGCAGGGAGTATCTGCTGTACTCTCCGAAGTTGTGAGATATGGTGTTTCCGTGCGAATACCATACCACCATATCCCGACTGTGTGTCAGATGGTTGAAACTGACATTGTTGTCGTTGCTGTACCAGAGTCTCACACCGTCTCCTCTGAGACCGAGCGAAAAGGGCTTGGAACGGATATAATTGTGTGTGATATTCGAGCGGTGTACCTGCTCCATATCTATACCGAAAAGAGAGTCGTCGATTTTGCAGTGGTCCACCGTCACATTGCTGGCGTTTTTGATCGAAATTGCCGCATCTATCCTCTCGTGCTCCACTCCACTTCCGGTGATGGTGAGATTTTTGAGGGTGACGAAGGAGCTTCGTATCTTTATCACCGTACCGTTGCCGTCTCCTACGATTTTGACATTCTCGCCCACTCCCTCTATTATCAGAGGTTTGTCTATCACTATGTTGCCTCTGTACTCCCCAGGGGGAAGTTGCAGTTTCGACCCCCTACTAGCACTGTCTATCACCTTTTGCAGAGTGGTGGCGTGTCCCAGCAGGGTGGCGACGGCAAAGAGTGAAAGGGCGACAGCTAACATTCGGGTTCGTTCCTCTCTCAGGCTTGTGCGGCTTTTCTGGCTTTTCTCTTGGCTATTATCGCGAGAAGGCTGAAGGCGCTTATGGCCAGAAGCAGCCAGAAGCCAGTAGTCGGATATGAGTGTGTCGTAAACTGTGCGACCTTTCCGTCACCGAAAACCGTAGGGGTGAAGGGCTTGATTTTGAAAGCTCCCCACTCATGCATATGGTGACCGAACCAGTAGAGCCAGTAGGAGTAGAAGCCCAGGAATATCACCGGCAGAGAAACGGGTATGAGCATGAGCAGATCGAGAATTTTCGAATCGTAGAGCATATAGTAGACCATCAGAAGAGCCAAGAATATCAGTACATAGGGAGCTATCAGTCTCAGATAGGGAGCTCCTCTCTCCATCGGGTCCATGCCTATGTAGTGGTTGATGGTATTCATCTCATGCACATCGCCACTGAATCCGTCGAAGTGGTAGTAGACGGGAATGCCCTCGGGGAAGGCCTCTTTGGGATAGTTGGGAGCCTCGAGAGCCACATACCAGATGGGCATGGTGGCGACTGAGAGTTCGGCATCCTCCTCTATCATCTTCTTCAGGTCTCCCGCCGCCTCTTTGGGGGTGGAGGGGCTGACATATCTCCCCTTCTGATAGAAGTTCCATGCCTTGTAGCTGATGGCGGGAATCGCTTCAGCTTTGCCTGCTCTGTTCATCTCCACGACACCGTGGGTCAGTACTGCCGGTACTACGAACCAGTACATCAATATTCCGAAGGCTATCAGGGTAAATATCCTAGCCTTTATCATCGAGCTTTTCATTTTGGATCCTTTCGTTTCCGGTTTGCATGATTATACATTATAGATATAAATCATATTTTGACAAATATCAATAATGTAAATTTATAATAATTATAAGACAACATTATCAAAACAGGGCTCTCCCGACTGTCGGGCGGGGTGCCCGACACTCCCGCCGAAAGCTATTAGAAGAGGTTGGCGTTCTTGTCTATCCACTTGAAGTACTCTATGATATCCTTCACCTGCTGATCGCTCATACCTTGGTTGGGCATTCTGAGGTTGAAGTAGTTAATCATAGACTCTACATATGGATCTTTATACTTGGATTTGGGATTTTTGATGAAATCCGCTACCCACTTTTCACCGTTTTCGTGTCTCTGCAGAACTCCTGTAAGGTCGGGACCGGAAGAGACTTTACCGATAACATGGCATCCACCGCATCCGCCTTCGTTGAAGGCCTCTTCACCGCGCTTGGCCGCTTCGCTCATAGGTGTGGCGACTTTACGGATGAGAAGATCTCTCGCTCTGATACCGACATCCGCAGTTTTGACCATATACTGCCAAATCATGTTTTCGAAGAGAATCGCTTTTTCGAGATCACCCTCTTTGACCGCTTCGTCGGAGTGTTTCTTCTGCTCTGCGATCTTGCCGTACTGATCGAGCGCGTCTTCGACGAGGTTCTTGACTACCGGATACTTCTCGTAGTGGTTCTCTTTGAGGAACTTGACTACACTCTGGATGACTTTGTCGGTAGCGGCATTGGTAGCTACAGTCTTGTCATACTCGGCTTTGAGCTGTTCGGGGCTCATTTTGGCCATTTTGAGCTTTTGTACGGAGACATATTTCTTGTTGGGATCTTTTACGAGCAGATAACCCATCATCTCCAAGTGCAGCGCTGAACAGAACTCCGTACAGTAGTAGGGGAATACACCTTCTCTATCGGCTTTGAATGTGAGGGCTACCGTTTTACCCGGTTCGAGAGATGCGTGTACATTGTAGTGATCCACAGTGAATCCGTGAGTCTCGTCTTCTGCTCTTTCGAGGTTGGTCAAATAGAATGTGACGGTATCTCCGAGATTGACTGTCACATGCTCGGGATTGATGTGGGATCTCACGGCCGTACCATATACATAGACATGATTTCCTTTTCTTACGATCTTCTCCTGCCCTGCGAGTGTCTTGCCTTTATGGACTTTACCCGTGAAAGGATTGGTTCCCATCTTGTAGCGTACATGCGTATGGAGCTTTTCGGCTCTGATGGCTACAGCCTGATGGGGCTCACCCAGAGGAATAGGCATATCGTAGAGAAGCTGCATCTTCTTGCCTCGGATATCGATCAACTGGTGGTTCTGCGGATGCAGAGGTCCGATTTCGTTGAATCTGTCTATCGCGAGTTTGTTGAGGGCTATGATGTAATCACCCTGGGGATCTTCGGTTTTGCCCTCCATACCGCAGAGGTGACCGATATTGTAGTTGACATTCTGGCGATCTTCGACCTTACAGGTGAGATAGTTCCACTTGACGACCTGACTGTCGACATAGAGAGAGGTGTAGATCTCACCTTGGTCTTTCCAGTGTTTACCGTACTGGTTGTGCAGGGGCCCGAGTCCCAGTTCAGCTTGGCAGTGTGCCGCTTTCTTGAGGTCTATGATGGGGATACCGTAGGGGTCTTTACCCACGAAATCCTTGCTGTCGATGGCCTTTTTGATCTTCTCCCAGCTGTAAACGGTCGCATGTGTATCGAGCTTACCGCAGACTACGATATATTTACCGTCGGGAGACACATCGACACCGTGGGGAGACTTGGGCTCGGGAACGAGGAAGAGAGCGTCGTTTTTGACAGCTACATCTATAGGTACGACTCTATGTCCGTTGATAATCTTGACATTCTTGTCGTCCTTGGCCAACTCCGCGAGTTTCTTCCAGTTGTAAACCTGCAAAAAGTCCGTATCGTTTCTCGAACATCCCGCTTCGAAAGGAGGAAGCCCCTTCTCTATACCACCCGTGTACATCTCGGAGTTGAAAGAGTTGGTGAATCCCCATCCGGCACTCGCCTCTTTACCCGAATCGGAGAGGTCCTGCATATAGGGAGGAAGCTCGATAGTGAAGGATTTCTCAGGAAGAATTTTTCCCTTTTCGTGATCGAATTTCCAGACTGTCACACCACCTCTGTATGTCTCTTTGTAATCTTCCATCGGATGGTAGTTGTTATCCAGAGGTGCGGCATACTGGCACGCTTCGAGGATATATTCGCTGTTGGGAGTGAAGAAGGCTCCACCGTGGTCGGATTTGAATACGGGGTTGACCACAATCTGCTTCGTAACGAAGTCGCTCAGGTCGATAACCGCGATTCTGGGGTTGGCCTTGTCGTTGATGACGAGCCATTTACCGTCGTATTTACCGTCGGTTTCGGAGATGGCGGGGTGGTGAGTATCTCCCCATGTTATCTCCTTGCCTCTTATCCAGCCCTGCTTGAGCACCTTTTTGGTGTCGTCGTCGTATCCCCATCCCTGCCAAGGCTCGGGTGTGAATACGCCGATATACTTCAAAATTCTCATGGAGGGTACGCCATATACCATTATCTGACCCGACTGACCGCCGGAGCTGAATACGATATATTTGTCCCTACCGCCGCTGGGTGTATATGTCTTGGCAGCCGCGAGCAGATCCTGCTGCGTCAATCCGCGCTCTTTCATCACCTTTTCGATTTCAGATTGAGCCGACGCCATAGAGACGCTCACGAGAGTCCCTATCGCTGCCATAGACAGTCTTTTGACCATCTTCTTCATCCTCTCTCCTTCTTTTCAAATAATATAGATAGACTCTTGCGAAACGAGCCACACCATCGAATAATAGTTAATTTTTTGTTAAATGGTCTTGATTTTAATCATCTAAACTTTTGCAATATAAAACCAAGCTCTTATAATCAATCTCTAAAGAGTTTTTCCAATTTCGGTGACTTGCTAGTATTTCGTACTATAGCCTTCAAAGATTGCTTGCCTTGTCAGGGTTTGGGCTATAACACTCTTCTCTATTTCCGTGGTGCCAGTATGAGCATAAGGCACGACTACTGTTTAATATGGTAGTCAATCCATTTCGCCCATGATTGAGGTTTGCTGCTGCAAGTTGACAGATAGTTTTGTCATAATATTTTCGATTAAGGGGGGTATTCTATCGATTTATTCCCTCGATACCCCCAGTGATACCAGCTATGGAGAGAGTCTCGAATATACTATCGTTTTGCAATCCACCTCAACGCTTCGTCGTAATCTTCGAAAAACCTCAGCTCACCCCTGCAAAGATGGTTCATCATTTTCACGGAGAGCTCCTCCCACTCTCTGTCTCCCACTACCGCCATCGCATCGAAGGAGTCTTTGAAAGAGAGACCGAATCTCATATCGTCGATTGCGGCTTCGAAGGTCCACCCTTTGAAATCTCTCATATCCACAAGAAGGTCGAACTCCCTCTCCCCTTTGGCTTCTATGGCTCTCTCGATGACAGGAATCATAACTTCGTAATCTTCATGCCTCAGTTTTCCATAGAAATCTATCTCTATGAAAAATCTATCCTCCACTCTCTTTATATCCATTCCCATACCGTGTGTCGATATCTCTATGCTCACTCTCTCCTCCTTTTGTGACAGTTTCATACTTCAATACAATATCATCAAGACCCACTACCTCTATGATTTGCAAGGGTCTATTGCGCCTCTTCGGCTCTTTATATGGCAAGTTTCGAAGAGCGTTCCATAGCCGGGTAACTTCTCTCTTGCCATTGCTCTTTTTATATCCCTTTGGCTCGGATGCTCCATGTTCATCCTCCTGCTTGGCACCTCTTGTCTTTGCAACACTCCTATCGAGCTCTTGGCTACATTCGCTTCTTCGCTCATATTCTATCCATTTTTTTCTTCTCTGCTCTTTGCCGCTTTCTATCTGAAGCTTTTTCACCATACTCATAACCATATCGAGAGTATCGGTAGTCGCTATGCTCTTCTCAGGTAGGAGTTGGGCGATTGTCTCCACCGTTGAGGGTATCGGCGCAGACTTTGGCACTGCTGAAGGCCCACTGGAAATTGTATCCTCCCACTCTCCCTGTAACATCCAGCACCTCACCGATGAAGAAGAGCCCCTCTTCGAGACGACTCATCATCGTCCGGGGGTCGATTTCGGCACAATCCACACCACCTCTCATCACCTCGGCCCTCGCATAGCCGAAGGTACCGGCCGGTGCGAAGCGGTAGCTTCCGAGAACTTCGAGTCTCTTCCACTCCCCTCTCGTAAGTCTGTAGCAGTTTCTATCTTCGACTCCCGCAAGCTCTATCAGGACTTTCGACAACCTTTTGGGCAGAGGCAGCACAGTGGAGAGAAGTTTTTTCGAGCTCCTGACTCTATCGAAACTGAAAGAGGGTAGAAAATCTATCTCTATCTCCCCCCTCTCCCACCACAAAGATGCATCCAGTACTACCGGTCCGCTTATGCCTCTATGTGCGAAGAGCAGATCTCCGGCAAAGACTCTTTCTCCAACTTTCAGTGTCACATAAGTGGAGATTCCGCTGAGTTCTCTGAAGAAAAACTGCTCTTTCTGGGGAGTGAAGCCGGTAAGAGCAGGAGCCGTGGAGACGATAGAGTGCGAAAAGCTTTCGGCTATCTGCAGACCCGTATCTCCGCCACCAAGCTTGGGATAGCTCCTGCCACCGAGAGCCACTATGAGATTCTTCGAACGAAAGCTCTCCTTTTCACCCTCTACGACAAAGTGTCTCCCCTCTCTGTATGCCCTTTTGACTTCGAAACTCTTTTTCAGAGTGACACCCTCTATCTCACGGGCGAAAATATCCACGACATCCCGTGCACTGCCGCTACAGAATATCTTTCCCCCTTCTCTGAGGGTCGTCTTCAGAGCTCTATTTTCAAACCACTTGAGCAACTCTCTGCGATCGAAACGCTTTATGACAGCTTCGATAAACTGCGGCTCGCCTCTATAGTCGGATATTTTCGGATTCATGTTGCACAGATTGCACTGTCCACCTCCTGATATGGCTATCTTGGCACCTATCTCCCTGCCCTTCTCCAGCAAGAGCGTATCTCTCCTGTTCTTCAACAGGGAACAGAGCATAAGTCCGGACGCTCCCGCCCCCAATACGATATTCTCCCAAATCCTGCTCATCTCTTCTCACTCACCTGCGCGGCAGCTTTTTGGGAAGGGTGCTTGGGAGCTCTCTCTCCCCTTTTTCGACGCCTCTTTCCCGCTCTTTTCCTCTTCGAACTCTTGGGAGCTTTGTATATGCCCCGAAGAAGAAAGGTGTACGCCACATCTCCCTCTTTCTGCATAAGCACGAGCAATCTCCCTTTGGCATAGCTGAGGTCGAAAAGTTTCATAGGCCCCATCACTCTATCCACGGCCACTCTACTCTCATGAGAGAGTGGCAGAGTGTAGGCGTTTCCCTCCAGCCTGACCAGTGTCGTGCCATCCTTCTCCACAAGCCAGCAGACCTCGGCCTCTCCCAAACCATAGAGAGAGTTTTTGGTGGCACCAATACATACTCTGTCGAACTCACCTTCGACTATACTTATATTCCCATCACTATAGAGCAGGTCACGATAGAGCACCGAAGCTACAAGATTTTTTGCGGATGAGTTCTCGAGATATCCCACTATATCCGCATTGCTCCTCCTCTGTCTATCGAGCATGGAGTAGAGCCCTGCCAACACAAGCCCCAGGAGTGCTACGGAGACAAGCATCTCTATGAGTGTGAACGCCTTTGTGCCCTTGTGCACCTCAACCGTCCATAAGTCCTACGCGCAGAGCCTCTTCGTAGCTCGTCTCACCTCTTTCGAGCATAGAAGAGAGTCTGTCGGATATAGTCTTCATACCCTCTCTCTTGAGAGTCTCTCTTATCTCATGGTCATTCAGACCCTTGTGTATCATATCCTTGACCCTGTCGTCTATGACGAAAAGCTCCCCCACAGCCTGTCTTCCCCTGTATCCGGTGAAGTCACACTCGGCACATCCGACCGCCTTGTAGTAAACCTTGCGATAATCCAGCCCCGTGCCTTCGAGCTTCTTCTCTTCGAGCAGGACTGGGGCTTTGCATTTGTCGCAGAGTTTTCTGGCAAGTCTCTGGGCCAAAACGCCAAGTAGCGTCGATGAGAGCAGATAGCTCTCCACACCCATATCCATCATCCTCGTCAGCGAGGATGTGGAGTCGTTGGTATGCAGCGTAGAGAGCATCAGGTGTCCGGTAAGTGCCGCCTGTACCGCTATCTGTGCCGTCTCTTCGTCCCTTATCTCTCCCACCATCACCACATCGGGGTCCTGTCTCAATATCGAGCGCAAACCCGAAGCGAAGGTGAGCCCCACCTTGTCGTTCACCTGTATCTGGTTTATCTTCTCTGCATTGTATTCGACCGGGTCTTCGATGGTTATCACATTAATATCCGGTGAGGCGATATGTTGCAAAAAGGAGTGCAGTGTGGTCGATTTTCCCGAACCGGTGGGTCCAGTGACCAGTATCATACCGTGGGAGTGTGTGAGCAGACGATAGAAGGCTTGTGTCGTCTCCATATCGAAACCGAGAGCTTCGAGAGAGGGGATATGCTCACTCTGCATCAATATCCTCATCACCACTCTCTCTCCGTGATAGGTGGGCAGTATGGAGACTCTCACATCGAGATTTCTGCCCGAAATCGTTATCCTGGTACGACCGTCTTGCGGAACCCTCTTTTCGGATATATCGAGATTGGATATGACCTTTATACGGTTTATTACGAGAGTGCTTATCCTTTTGTCGATATCTATATGCTTTTTCAGCGCGCCATCTATACGAAATCGCACCACCCCTCTATTTTCGAGACTCTCTATATGGATATCGCTCGCACTCTTCCTGATAGCTTGGAAAAAGAGTGAATTGACCAGTTTTATGACCGGTGCGCTCGCCTCTCCCGAGAGAAGGTCCTGAGAGTTCTGTATGAACTCCAGCAGATCGGCTTCGGCTTCGAAAAGCTCCTCTCCGGCACTCTGCATATTTTCGAACTCACTGCCTGTCTGGAGCTCCAGAAACTTGTTTCTGAGTCTTTCGAAACTCTCTATATCGGTTTCGCAGACCTCATATTCGAGCCCCAGTCTGGCCAGATGGTTCAGGCCGTCGGATATATGCTCAGGATGCAGAACCGCCAGTTTCTTCCCTTCGTATTCGGCGAAAAGGAGATAGTGCTTCATCGCCAGACGATGGTCGATATCTTCCATCCAGTCGGCTACGAAATCCACACGCTCGATTTTGGGTATGCTTATCATCTATAACCTCGAAAAGGAGAGTCAGGGCATACTTCTAAGTACGCTCATAGGGTTGGGATGATAACTCTTTTCGATATTCTGCGAAGAGCTTGCACTGTAGCTTTCGTCGGGATTTTTACTATTTATATTGGAGCCGGGCTCCCTGTCGTATGCCACATCTCCCTTCTCGAGGTGAGCCTTGATAAATTTCACATAGCGCTTCTGCACATCTTCGAGTTTGGCCAGAAATTTGCGCAGCTTGGCCAAATCGGAACTTTTTCTGACTATGTAAGGTGTCAGATATATTACGAGGTCCACTTTTCTCTCAGCTTTGCCCTCGTCCTGAAAAAGCCTCCCTATGATAGGTATATCTCCAAGATAGGGAATTTTGCTATTTACCGTACCGGCGACATTTTTTATGAGCCCTCCCAATATCACGGTCTGTCCGCTTTTCACCGTGGCTACGGTATTTACCTTCCTCTTAGTGGTGGTCGGACGCGGATTGTTGTTACCAGTACCTGGAACGACATCCTCTATCACCGCATCTACATTGAGCACCACTTTGTTGTTACTTGAAAGCCTCGGTTTTACCTTGAGTGTAAGCCCGATATCCTCTCTCGACCAGTTGTTTCGTACGAGGTCGTCTTTGTTGTTGCCGCTTGAACTGCTCGTGAGTATTGAACGAGTCTCACCCACATAGAGTTCCGACTCCTGATTGTTGGAGCAGAGGATGGACGGCTCGCTCAATACATGGGCCGCTCCGTCTTCTTGCAGAAGGTCTATCTTGGCCCCTATGGCAAAAAGTTGCGATATATTGCTGGCGAATTTGAATGCGCTGTCCTGCTCCTCTACCGGATTTCCCTTGTCGTCATATACCACTTTGGTGGTATCGAGAAAATTCATGATTCTCGGAGATATCATAAGCGACTTCGCACCCATATTTCCCGCCACGGTAAAGAGTCCGTTGCTGGTGATGGCACCAGCTTCGAAACCATATTTGGCCCCTATTTGCTGTGCCAGTTCACTGTTTATCTCGACAATACTTGCCTTTATATAGACCTGTGGCTTCTCTATATCGATACGCTTTATGACATCTCTTATATTTCTTATCTGGTCGCCGGTAGCAAGGACTATCAGCGAGTTTCTTTCGCTGTCGGCCACGACCATGGCTTTCTTGATTTTGCCTCTTTTCCCTCTTCTGAGTGTGATATTGTTCATCTGGGCTACCAGTTTGCCGATAATCTTCTCCATCTCCTCTACACTGGAGTTTTTGAGCGGAATTACATACATCCTCTGCTGAGCGCTCTCTCCCTTCATATCGAGCTGTCTGATATACTTTATCATCTTATTGACATTGCTCTTCTTCCCTACCAAGATGATGGAGTTGGTGGCATCATCCTTGAGTATTGTCACCTTTTCACTTGCAATGGTCTGTGCAAAAAGCTGTTTGGCCATATTCACGGCATTCATATATATATCTTTTACATCCGCATTCTTGAGCTTGACGACACTCGAGCCCTTGTGTCCGGCCTGCTCTATGGAGTCTATCAACTCTTTTATGGATTTGAGGGTTTTGGGATAGGCGGTGACCGCTAGGACATTGTTCTCCTTGAATGAAACCACCCTAGCATCTCTATGCAGAAGAGGCTTTATCTTCGCCCTTATGACGGCTGCGTTGCTGTATTTCAGGGGAAAAAGGACAGTCTTCATGGTCTCTCCACTCACATTCCTATCCACATCCAGCCCCATCCCTGCAGCCTCCGAAGCCTTTACCACCTCCATGAACGCCCCGTGGTCTATAAGTGCGTAACCCTTGCTTGCCAAAATGGAGTTGGCCAGAGGAAAAAGAGCATCTTTCGAAATCGCTTTGTAGGAGATGAAGTTTATCTTTCCATTGAGTTTGCCGCTTATGAGTATGTTTTTATGGCTTATTTTGCCAACCATCTCGACGAAATCCCGTATATTCATATCTCTTAGATTGAGTTTGATGCCATCCCCTGTCTCTGCGGCATAAAGTGTCGTCAAGATAAAAAACAGTATCAGCAAAATCCTATTCGATCTCATATTCCAGCTCCTTGCTTCTGCCTCTTCTCTCTATTGTGAGCGTCAGATTTTCTAAAGTTTCTATATTTCTGAAAAGATTCAACGGTACCGAATAGTCGGTCACCTCTTTACCGTTGATGGCTGTAATGGTATCGCCTCTTTTTAGCCCGATTTTATCGAAAAAACTGCCTCTTCTGATATATCGTACCCTAAATCCCGTCACTTTTCCATTTTTTCTCAAATCTGCTATACTTATATCTTTCCATATTTTATCGAGATTTTTCGTATATTCCTCTATGACTCGCCTATCCACACTCACGACATCACCCGCCGCATCCTCTTTGGCTACCTTTTTCCTCCTTGAAGGGGTAGGGATGGAGGCGGTCGGACTCTTGTGGACAATCTCGTATCTCTCTTTTTTGCCTCTCTTGTCTTCGAAAAGTTTCAATTCATAACTCTTTCCATCTCTCTCGAACCAAGCCTCTTTCTCTCCAACGGCTTTGAGTGTGAAACCGTCTATCTTTTCGCCCGCTACGAGGACCTTGTCTTTTCCGTTTTTTCTGACTACGGCTATATTGTTCATGCTGTCATGATAGATACCGATAAGTTTCAGCCTCTTTATCGTAGGTGCTCTCTTTTTCGGTTTGATTGCTCTCTTTGGGGCTCTTGTAAGTCTTTCGGAAGCGAGCCTGTAGCGATAGTAGAGACCAGATTCGCCCTTTCCGCTCTCTATCTCGATACTTTCGAGAGGAAGATACCACCCCGCAACGATCCAGAAGAGCTTCGCGAAGAGTATTACGAAGACGATTGATATGATACCTTTGACCAAGATCGAACTAGCGGAATCTCTCTTCATAGTACCATCCGTTCTTTCCTTTTTTCAAGAGTCTCTTTATGGTGGAGATATCCGACTCCTCCACTATATCGAGATGTAGAAGCGAATTTTGCATATCGTAGTAGCCCGCGGCTCTACCGAATTTTCCAAAAAGCTCCAAAGCTATCTTTTTCGGTTCCCATATCCTGTATGTAGCAAGCAGATTTCCGCTCTTGAGGGGTATTAGCATATCGATACCCTTTTGCGCCTCCATTCCCTCGGCCACGACTCTCGTATAGAGAAGTACGGTCACTATCTTTATCCTTTTGGCCGAAAGTATCTGTGCTCCTTCGTACAGAATACGGGGATGCTCCAGCTCGACTCCCAGCGTCGTCTCCTTTACACTCTCGCCGGAGATATATATTCCGCTTTTGGCCATCTCCTTTTCGAGCTGGAAATAGAGCTCTCTCTTCGGTGCAAGCAGGAGAAAAGAGAGGAAAAATAGAAGCAGAAAAAGAGGGGTGTATCTTACCATTTGCATAGGCACTCCAGAGTGAAACCATTGTTTTTGCGTTCTATGGAGAGTTTTTCGATTCTTAGCGGCATCGAAGCTATCTTGTTGACAAGCCTGTTTAGCTCCGAAGCCTTCAAATCCTTCACAAACATAGTAACCTTTCTCCTTTGTATTTTGAAAGCGGAAAGTTTGGAGGGTGCGACCGCACTCCCGAGAGCCTCCACCCTCTTTCTCATATTCCCGACATGCCACAAAGACTTCAGCCTCTTTGCTTCTTCTATCTCTTCCACACTTCTCTTTACCAAAGCCCTGGTCTCGTCAAAATGGCTCCTCGAGACATTTTTGAACAGATATGCGAATATCAGAGCCAAAAGCGCCACCCCCACCATCACCTCGTTGCGATATCGGCTCATCCCCCACTCTCCCGTATAACTATCGTCGTTCCCGAGCTCTTGTATCTCATGCCCATCTTTTTGAGTTTATACTCCACTATACCTTTTTTCGAAGGAGACTCGATATCCAGCACCGCTTCGAAACCTTTCTTGTCACTCTTGAGGCTTCTAAGCACCACCCCTCTACTTAGAAGCGAAGCCATCTTCGCAACTCTATGTCTAATCTCTCTTTGCCTTTTGTCTATTTTCCTATATTTGGAGAGTATATTTTCTCTCGTAAGAGTACCGGCAAGTGCAGTATCGTCTCCGGCAGCCTGCTCTATTTTCTCTATTTCCGCTTCGGCCGCACCCCTGTAGCGCATCCCCTCGAGGAAGAAGAGAAGAGCTATAAAGGTGAGTGCTCCCGCAAGTATATAACTCTCCCTCTCTCCTATGAATTTGCCTCTTCTTATCCCCTGTGCATACGATTTCGCCGGTCTTAGAGCCTCCGTATCGCTCACGCTCCCGATATCTCTGTCGTCGAAAAGAGCTCCTGGCATGAGGGTCGCCTTGCCATCCACGACGGCGAGCACCTCTCCACTCTCGAGCCTCAGAGGCTTTTCGAGCCTGTCGCATATTTGCTGAGCGAAATATATCTTTCCTATATTGTCCAAGCCTATACCCATAAGAGCAGCTCTCTCTTCGAGCTCCTCGGGTTTGAAGGCTATGAATACCCACTCATCCCCCTCTTTGTAAACGACATATTCATACTCTCCGTCATCGAGCAACTCATCCATAATCGAGGGGGCCAACTTCCTGGCCCGCAACGGATATTTTACCGGCAGACTCTCTTTGCGCACGAGGTAGTGCTTGGGCGTGAGCAGGATGTCTATCGCAGAGTTCCTATCTGCAATCTTCACCGTTTCATGAAAGATATAGAGTCTATTTCTCTTCCCGAACAAATTCGAACCCCTTGCTCCACCCGGCTCTGTAATCGAACGAAATGGTATAGTAATTGTCGTTGTATCCATATCTTGCAGTACATTTCATATTCGCCGAAGGCTTTTTGGAAAAGAGCCACTCATAACTTTTCATATTCTCTCCTACGCTATCGAAAAAGTTTTTCAATTCACCCTTTTTGAAATTCTCTTCGACCAGACTCTCATCTATATCGCTTATAAACGCCAACAGCTGAGGCGTTATGAACTCCCCGTCTATCGATGATTTGGGCTCTTTCGCAGAGTCTGCAAAAGAGAAATATCTCTCCCACTTCACTTTGTAGATATTTTCGTCATCTTCGGCAAATCTGTACTCATCCATCAATTCATGGAATTTTCTCTTCGTCATTATATCTTTTTTCCCGCCAAGTCTCGAATCTACGGAAAACTGGCGGTCGCTCTCTCCCGAAAGCTGCTTTTGCAAAAGCTCTCTAAACTTCCCGGAATCTCTCAGACCGGCATCCGAAACCAGCTTGTCGAAGAGTGAGGATGCCAGCTCATAATATCTTCGGTACCCCTTCTCATCTCTCCTTCCAAGCCAAGAGATGGGTATTTTGTTGAAAGCGGGTTCGCAGTAGAAGGTTAGATCGAACTCCCCGTTTTCGGCACTTATGACGATAGGAGAGGAGTAGAATGTATTTAGTGTCTCAAGCGAAGGTGAGCTTCCTATGCCCTCTTTGAGAGCACGGGAGAAGTCGCTATAGAGAATATCTCCCTCTATCAGGGCACAATGGGATAGAGCCTCCTCCCTCGCTCTGTCGAGATATCTGAAAAGAACCCCCAGCAATGAGATCATCACCGCTATTACGGAGAGTGTTATCAGCAGTGCGACAGCTCTTCTCATTCCTCTCCTCTCTTCGTTTATACAATTGGCTATAATTATAGGAAAAAAGCGTTAAAAGGAAGATGGCAGATGAGAAATGCATTCAGTTTGCTCGAACTGCTGGTCGTTATCGTCATACTCGGTATTCTGGCCGCGTTCGTAGCACCCAACTTGATAGGTGCGGGAGAGAGAGCCAAAAGAGATTTGGTCTGTTCACAGATGAGCAATGTCGCACAGGCTCTGAAGATGTTCAAACTCGACAACGGCAGCTATCCCGATACCGAAGAGGGATTGCAGGCGCTGCTCTCCAATCCCGATGAAGAGAAGTATCCCAACTACTCCACACACCCCTATGTAGAGAAGATGCCCAAAGATTCGTGGAGAAACACCTTCACCTACCTCAAGACGGATGATGGTGGCTTCGAACTGGTCAGCTTCGGTGCAGACAGGAAAGAGGGCGGTAGCGGTGAAGCGGCCGATATCTACTACAGCAGATGCCGTAAGTAGGAGAAAAAAACCCAAGCGATGTTTTCGAAGCTACGAGAAGGGAGCGGGAGAGAAGCCTTCTCTCTGCTCGAACTGCTGATTGTCATAGTGATAATTTCGGTATTTTACTCTCTGATATCCGTGAACTTTTCTCTGAAGAAGAGGGAGTCGGAGAGTGTGAAGCTCGAGAATCTCAGGAGATATCCTCTGCGAGGTAGGGTGCCTGCCGAGGGTGCCCAACTTCTATGTCTGAACGAATGTAGGGAGTGCTACATCTATAGCGGAGGAAAAGTCACAGCAGAGCTCGAAAGCGCTCTTGGGAGCCTCAAGGCCTATATCGTGGATAAGAGTGGAGAGGCTGTACCGGTCGATTTCGGAAGATTTCGAGACCATCGGATATGCCTGCGCTTCAGATACTATCCCAACGGCAGTAGCAGTGAGATGATAATAGAGTCCAAAGGCAGATTTCTATACTATCCCACCCTTTTTGCCAAAGTGGAGAGTTTCGACTCTCTCGAAGAGGCGGTTACAAGATGGCGGCGCGGCGAAGGAGAGTTCACGGACAAAGGAGATTACTATTGATGAGAAGCGCCTTTACCGTGATAGAGATAATGGTATCTGTGATGCTCATTTCGATAGTGATTCTCGCGATAGCCAAAATGGAGGAGAGGAGCATGGATATGGCGCACTATATAACGATGCGTGCCGATTCCGAACTGGCCAACTCTCTCTTTCTCGGCGAAGAGCTCGAAGCGAAAAATACACAAAAAGTCGATGCCTACACCCTGCTATCCGACACACTCAGGATAAAAAAGGAGGAGAGCAGAGATATACTCAAGAGTATCGAAAGAGAGCTCAGGATATCCGACCCCATACCGATAGGCGAAGAGCTGCCCGTCAATATCGAGCTTAGAGCCATTATGCTCAAGGCGGAGTATCCGGCCAGATACTATCGTATAGGGATAAAGACCCGAAACGATGATGCAAAAGAGAAAAGAAGAGGCGAGAGGCTTCGCTGAGGAGTCCAATATCCGTGGAAGGATGAAATATGAGAGATAGAGAATCGGTAGCAGTGTTCATAGATGTGGAGAATATACACTACTCCACACTCAACGCCTATTCGGAGACTCCAGACTGGTCGTGGATCGTGAATGTATGCAGGGAGAGAGGGAGAATAGCCTCTATCCAGGCTTTCGGAGACTGGGTGGAGTTCTCCCGGGAGATACCCCAGATACAGAAAAACGGTATTCAACCCATCTTCGTACCGCTGTCGCAAAACGGAAAGAGCAGTCTGGACTGCTACCTCACCGTATCGGCCATGAAGCTCTTTTTCCAGAACGAAACCATCGATACGATGATCCTCGCCTCTGGGGATAGAGACTATATACCCCTCATAGCGGAGCTCAAGGCGATAGGTAAAAATGTCGTCATCCTCGCCGTGCCCGATACGCTTTCGAGTGACCTCATCGGAATAGTGGATGATGTGATAGCCTACGACGCTCCAATGGGAGAGAGAGACAGAGAGGAGGAGAGAGAACAGATAGACCCCGAAGAGGTTCATGATTTCGTCTCGGAGACCATCAAGGAGCTCGAAGAGAGCTCCGCAAACGACAGATGGGTGAATCTCTCGGCCGTCGGGCTGGCACTCAAGCGCAAAGACCCGGACTTCTCACACAAGGATTTCGGATACTCCAAACTGGTAGGACTGCTCGACGACATACCGAATATAGAGATAAAATACGACAACTACGAGAAGACCGTCGCACTGGCGCGTACCACGAAAGACAAACCGCGCAAGGAGAGAGCGAGCGGCAAGGTGGTGATGATAAATCACAACAAGGGTTACGGCTTCATACACCCAGAAAGTGGAGGTGAAAATATCTTTTTTCACAGCAGTAACATGGAGAGCGGCTCGTTCGACTATCTCGAGATAGGCGATACTCTCTCTTTCTACACCATAAATACCGAAAGAGGAGAGAGTGCGGAGAATATAAGGGTGGAGAGATAACAGACACAAGGAGAGAGATGAAGATAGTCGAAGTTTCACGCAGACGATTTTTGCAGGGGAGTGTGGCGCTTACGGTATTCGCCTCTTCGTCCAAAGGGGCCTCTCTGCCCGCTTCCGTGACCACCCGTACCGGAACGGGCAAGAGTGCCAAAATCCCCTATCTGTGCAATATGTGCAGGAACAAATGTGCCGGATTCGCCCGTGTGGAAGAGGGGGTTGTGACCAAGCTCGACCCAAATCCCTACTTTCCCAAATCCCGCAATATGCTCTGCCCCAAAGGCAATGCCGGTATCCAGGCTCTATACGACCCCGACAGGCTCAAATATCCTCTCATACGCATAGGTGAGAGGGGTGACGGGAGATATAGACGGGTGAGCTGGGAGGAGGCGTACGAAGCGATAGCGAAGGGGACGGAGCGTTTCGGGGGGCTGTGCCGGATTCTCGACGAAGAGAGGGACAACAGGGCCACCATAGCCTACTGCAACGGAGAGGGTTTCAACAAAGATGAATTCATCAAGTTTTTCGGAGACAAGATGGGCAGTCCCAATTTCCTCGACGAAGGCTCCATCTGTCTCAATACCAAACTCGGCGCCACCGTCCTGACGATAGGAGATACGGGGGAGCCCGATGTGGCGGGGAGCGATTTTCTCATCATATGCGGTGCCAACCGCTTCGAATCTCTGATAACCCCCGACAGTATAGACCTCATGAGAGACAGAGGCAAAAAGCTGGTGCTCATAGACCCCCGTTTCACTACCACCGCCGCGAAGGCCGACAGATACTTCATGATACATCCGGGCACCGATCTCGCCCTCTGCCTGGCTATGAGCTATGTGGCTCTAAAGGAGAGACTCTACGACGAGAAATTTGTAAAAGAGCGCTTCGACGATTTCGAAAAGTATCAAAAGCATATACTCGGCTCCTCCTACACTCCGCAATGGGCCGAGTCGAAAACCTCGATACCGGCGAAAGAGATAGAGAGACTCGCCAGAGATTTCTTCTCGGCACGGAGGCCTCTCTTCTATCTGGGGCGAAGGAGCGTATGGGCTCTGAACGACTTTCAACTGCGCCGGGCGATGGTGCTGCTCAACGCCCTGGCCGGAAGTATAGACAGAAAGGGGGGTATCGTGCTGAGCGAGCCGCTCAAACTGGCGGAAGAGGAGATAAACAGCCCCATCTACGCCAACGCCAAAGAGAGATTCGATCTCGACGGTCTCGTCTATGGCTCATCCAAGGGGGGAAGCTGGCTCAATTTCAGAAAGAAGGTTCTCGACGGGAGCGCCCCATACAGGGTGAGAGCCCTCTTTATACGAAAACACAATCTGATGCAGAATATGCCCGAGATATCCAAAACCGAAGAGATGCTTCGCAAGATGGACTTGGTGGTATTGATGGATACGATGCCCTCCGATACAGCATTGATGGCGGATGTGATTCTCCCCGAGTGCACCTATCTCGAGAGAGAGGATCTTGCGGTGAGCTTCAATCGTATAGAGCCCTCCATCGCCCTGAGAAAGAGAGTCGTCGAACCTCTCTACGAGAGCAGAACGATGCAGGAGATTCTCGGAGGTCTCGGACGCAGACTCTCCCGGGAGCTTTTCACCATAAGCGCGAAGTACGACGAAGACCTGCAGGAGAGCATAAAGGAGCTCGGCGAAAAGAGGGCATACAGCGAGGGTGGATACGACTTGGCCGAACTCTACCGCAAAGATATTTCGCAGCGCAACCGGGATATGATAAATGCGAGTTTCGGCAAAGAGGCCTACGATTCGCTTATGCGTATAGGGGTCTGGTATCCGGGTATCGAGCGCTATCACAAAGAGTTGAGAAACGGGGTTTACGAATACTATCCCGAAGAGAAGCGCAGATATAGCAGTGGCAGAGAGTTCAGGGTCAAATGCTACCTCGAGAAGCTACACAAAGAGGGCTACGACCCTATGCCCACATGGAGAGACGAGTATGATTTTAGAGTCGCAGAGGGGAGATTTCGCCTGATTACGGGCAGATATGTGATGTTTACCCAGAGCGCCACCACCAACAACGCCATGCTCAGGGATCTGCAAAAGAGTAACAGAGTCTGGATAAACCACAAGGCCGCCAAAAGGCTCGGTATAGAGAGAGGTGATATCGTGGAGATAAGGAGTCCGGTCGGGAGTGTCAGGATAGAGGCCGAGCCGACCAACCGTATAGCGGAAGGCGTCGTATGGTTCGCCCACGGCTTCGGTGTACGCAACGACGCACTGCACTACGCCTACGGCAACGGAGCGAGCGACAACGCCCTCATAGAGGAGAAGATGGAGAAGATCTACGGCTGTGCGGCTATGCACCATACCGATGTGGAGATAAGAAAGGTGAAAAATGGCTAGGTACGCTATGGCTTTCGACTACAAGCTCTGTATCAACTGCAGAGCCTGCGAAGTGGCCTGCAAAGAGGAGAACGGCATACTACTCGGAGCGGATAAACATAGATTGTGGATAGAGCATCCCGACCTAGATGCCGAAGATTTCAAGCCGGGTGAAAGTGTCGTGAATTTCATGCAGATGCAGTGCCAGGAGTGCGAAAACGCCCCCTGCCTCGAAGCCTGTCCGAACGAAGCGATATACAGAGACCCAAATGGTATAGTCAGACTCCACGAAGAGAAGTGCGATTTGACTCTCGAGTGCGTCAAAGCCTGCCCCTACAACGCCCGCTATATAGACCACAAGAAGAGAATCACCGACAAGTGTATATTCTGTGCCGATACGAGACTCGCAAGAGGAGAGAAGACAACTGCTTGTCAGGCAAGCTGCCCTGCGAAGGTACGATATTTCGGAGACCTCGACGACCCTAGGAGTGAGATAAGTATCATCCTGCAAGAGAGGGAGTATTTCCAGCTAAAGACGGAAAAGGGTACGAAACCCAGACTATACTATCTGAAGTAGAAGATACCCGCCGAAAAAATCTCTTGAAAAGGGATATTCCGCTTCTTCTTTTTCACCCCTTTTCTCGTTCCCACCGTCCTCGGTGGGAATGCATACGAGAGTATGAAACACCAAAACATAGCTTTACGATGATAAGTCTCTTTATAGGGGCGGCGACTTCAGTCGCCGGTAAAATCTTGCATAGAGCAACGGATAAATTTAGCCATTGTGAGATGGAGTCCAAAGCCCAAAGGAACCGGAAGCTTCAG
>CAJXJF010000009.1 GCA_913054475.1 uncultured Nitratifractor sp. | reverse complement strand
TAACGATATCTACCTCCTCTGGCTTATTTCTAAGCTACCTACACGGCAGTTCACGGCCGAGTTATCGCGATATATGCCGAGTTATTTTTCTAAGCTACCTACACGGCAGTTCACGTGCGTTTGTTTATATAATCTTCGACAAGTTGTTTCTAAGCTACCTACACGGCAGTTCACTTGTCGGCGCAGTTGCGCATATGGGGACAAGATTTCTAAGCTACCTACACGGCAGTTCACTGAAACAAAATCGCCCATTCCCTCGATGAAACGAGCCTTAGACGGAATTTTACTGAAAAAACCAAAATTTTCAAACACTCGTTCGAAGCCCCGTGAAACGGTACTTTCCTAGGGGCCTCGAAAATTTTGGTCAAAATATAGGTACCGTCGCATCTCCTCCGAGGCCAAAGGTGTTGAATACACCGTCGCGGCGTATATCGGACTCTTCTTTCTTGACGAAGAGCTTGTATCGCCGATTGGTAGAAGCGCTATTCATATTTATGAAAGGTAGATTATTTTCTCTGATAACCTTTTCGCTATCCAAAGCGGCATATCGGCCTATCGCCTCTTGCAGACTCACACCGTGTCGTTTGGCGTAGCGGCGTGCGAGTCGTAGAGGGTTGCTCTTTTTGAACTGTTTTCGAGAAAAGAGGGCATAGCTATGTTCGGTGGGTACCTCTTTCGTTTCGCTCATATCGATATAATCACCCAATATATCGAGTATCTCATTTAGTTCGAGCTTTTGCAAAATCCGCTCGTCAGGTGAAAAGAGTCGCAATCTGGCACCGAGTCGAAAAGTCCCCGCACCATAATCGGGAAATGAAACACCCACAGCTATATGAGCGTCGGAATCTTGAATCGAAACGAATTTACGATGAAGAGTATCGTATAGCCGACTCCAGACAAAACCCATACCTATCTCCATATCGTCGAAGATCTCGATCTCCTTGTAGCAAAGCAGCATTGTCAATCCTTGTCGCTCTCTCCGAAGACACCGCCACGCACCAGAACAGCCGCTACATAATCCCTTTCGTGGCTTTGCAGACTCTCTATATCTTCGATGAAACGCTCGAAGAGTGTGTAGAAATCCTCTTTGTTCTTAGGGCTTCTAAAAGCCCTGCCCATACTGGTGACCGCTCCATACGGCTCTATTGCAATCACCCTCTTTTGCGTATCATACTCGCTATACCAGGTATCGATGGTGCGAAGCGCATTGCCCAGCTTCTGAGAATGCATGGCGGCGATACCGTCAACTTCGTACAATACCCTACTCTTTTTACCCTGCCCCTTGTCCAATACCAGCTCTTCGCTCGGATAGACCTCTTGAGAGAGTCCGATTTTGGCAAAACACTCTACATCGAGCATCAAAAAATCCTCTTCGCTCGCCAATGTTCGGGCTATGACACTTCCCAACTCTTTTACACTCTCGTCATCGCTTCGCATATTACGAATCGAAAACTTTTTGGCATCGAATGTCCAGCTCTTGTCGTTGGCAAGATCTCTGAGAATCACCTCTATCTTTTCGGCTCCGACTCTATTTCGCCACAAAAAGCGCGCATTGGCCAGATTGAGCGCATAGCGCAAGCCAAGTTCCGCGAAATTTTCATTCGCTTTGTATTCGGATAGCGCCCTTTGATACTTTTGCAGAAATTCGGGAGAGTTACATGCCGAAGGCTCTTGCAGGCCTCCCAGAATTTTGAGAGTAAAGTGCAGATGAAGCGTATCGTGGTTCTCCGCAAGAGCGCAACTATCCACGGTCTGCAAATTGGGCTTCTCCACTTCGGCGTTGAGCTTGAGTGGATCGTTTTTGACTGCACCTTTTAGACGGTTGGATATAGTACCTCGTACCGATTTTTCCACCAGCTTCAAAGGTGCTCTTTGTGCTCTATCGTGTCGTTTTTCCCAGATAGTGCCATACATATATCCATCGGAGGGAACCAATTTTTTCTCATAAGCCAATACCGAAGCAACTGTAGATTTTTTCGCCATTTTTCACTCCTTTGTCGTTTTGGTTTCGCATAGATATAGGTTTTTCTCTTTTATATAATGGTAAGACCACATCATCTCGTCGATACTATCGAGCCGGTGAGGCATCCGAAACTCCCCAAGCGTCACCACACTTTCGGCAAAGCGATGCGGGGTTTGCGAATCTCGGGCGTTTCGTGCCCGACTCGGCTCTGTGATGGCGTAAAAGCCAACTGCCAGAGGGACGACCCACCCCTCGTATTTTCGCTTCGTCTCCCAGGATACTTCGACACGCTCATCCTCTTTCGCGCAGGGCTCTTCGCGGCAGTGAAAATGCAGCGCCATAGCCTCCATGATAGCATCGAGAGCGTCCTTGCCCTCTCTCATCGCCTCTTTCATCCATTCGCGCCGAGAGATGATGGCATAGCCGGGCCCAGGCAGATGCGGCAAAGAGGAGTGGTCGAGGGCTCTGTTGATATACGCTCTGCCAAAATCCAGAATCTCTCCGCCGGCAATGCGCATTTTCGTATGCAAAATCCGCTCGAGTCTTTGCAAAAAGTCACCCTCTTGCAGATTTCGTACCCCTCTTATCTCCAGCACCAGCGATACATCCAGATGGATACGCGGCTCCTCGATGATAGATGCCCTCTTGCCGCTCTTATCGAGCGTAAAGGCAGGATTGATTGCCGAATAGACGAAATCACCCCGCCCCTTGTATAGTCTGAGGTCGGCTTTGTGGCTAATCACTCCGACAGAGAGAACCTCGAACTTTTCGAAAAAAGCTCTCATATGCCGCTGCAGAGCGTGTGCCGCCCCCAACCACGCCGTCATGGCAGGGAAGCCCACCGTATATGGGCTGGAAAGGGCATTGGCGTTTTGTATCCGAATATGGGGAATGATCAACGCTATCATCTCAACGCCTCCTCGTATCTCTCTATAACTGTATGTATATCTTTCATCTCCTCGGAGCCGAACGCCAGATTTTTGGAGCTATGCCTCTCGATACCCCCGGCGATCCATCGGCCGATCGCCTCTTTGACCTCTTTGAGCCACGACTCATCTTCGGTGCGTTTATCTCGGTAGGCTTCTACGAGCCAGATTTTCTGCCAAGTTTTGAGCTTCGAAGCAGCTTCGTAAAACTGCTTGTCGCTTACCATCCTCAGACTCCACATAGTCTCTACCACTATCTCGAGCAAAGCTTCGTAGTGTCGCTTGCGGGCTTTGCGGATATTGAGATTGTTGTAGTCGATAGCTACGATTTTGGATAGAGCCTTGAAGTGCTCTTGTGACTCTTTCGACGAAAGCGACTCTTCGAAAAAGTCTTTTTTTGGGAAGCGCACCCGACGAGAAAGAAGCTCCGGCGGCATAGTGCGAAACAGATATGTGCGCCCGCCCATAGCGTTGTTGAGTACCGAAACATTCTGCGGTTTCGTACCGCCATAACCCAAGAGAAGCAAATCGTATATCTCCATATGATCCTCGGCGCACTCCCTTTTCTTCCTCGCTTCGCGGCGCTCTTTCGCCTCTTGGCCAAAACGCATTCGATCGATCGTACGCCTGAGACGATAGATAATGCCCGAATTGCTCAATATGGATAGTAGATGATAGTTTTGTCCGTCGATAGGGAAATAGACCTGCTTTATCTTCGAGCTTGTCACCACTGCATCATCAGGGCTCTCCAACATCGCCAAAAAGCCCTCTCTGACACTCTCGTAATCACCTCCTGCGCTCGATACGACGGCTTTGCCTATTTCGCTCTCTTCCTTGATATGCTCTATGAGCCTTCTGCCATCATCCATTCTCAAGTCGAGCAGCTTATAGACATCGAGTACCGCCGCATTGCCCAGTGCGTCCATCTCGCTCTCTCTCACATTTCCGCTTCTTAGCAATCCATCGGCTTCGAAGCACGCTTCACAGACCACAGGCGTTACGGAACCCTCTTTCGTCCTTCTTGCACTCGGATGCGAAAATGTGCACGGATGAGTGGACATACTCATCTGCCCGGCACGCCTAGAGGCATCTTCGAGCCATCTTTGCAGTGAAAATCTCTCTTGCGCCTCTTCCTCGATTTTGGCAATCTCTTCGGGTGACATGCTCTTTTTCAGCTTCTTTTTTAGCCAATCCTCTCTGCGTTCGTTCAAATAGTCCGTTACAATCGAAACATCCACGCCCCCTCCTTTCCAAAAGTATGAGATTTTTATACCTGTACGGCATTAGACAATAGAAGTCTAACACTTATGTTATTATTTGTCAAGTACTATGGCAATATTTTTACTGCCTATACGGCAGTCAAAAGATTTCTCAAGTACTATTTTATAAGCTACACTATGCGGCAGTAGAGAGGCGATTATAACCTACTCATGCTTATTCATCATCGCTCAGCACTGCACCAAAGACATAGGAGTATCTGTAGCCGTCCGCGTATGCAGGTATCTTCAACTCTCCAAAACGCAATCTCACCTTGTTCGCGCCCCATCCTCTCAATCGGCTCTGCTCTTGCACGAGAGTGTCGTAGTCGTGTTGCAACCAGAGCCGTCTGCGCATAGATATATCCAGATTTTCCCACTCTATATTCAATATTCTCTCCCTATCGACGATAGAGTCGTCTTCATCCAGTTCGGCAAAAAAGTATCTCTCACGCCTATCGTCATATACGAGATAGAGGGTGATCTCTTTTTGGCTCAAGCGAAACGCATTGGCTATCTGTGGCAGGGCGGTCAGATACCAATCACCGCTCAAATACCCCTCCAGACTCTCAGGACCGCAATTATCGTAGCCTGTAAGAGCCTGCGCGATAACACTATGCTCCAGATCTACCAATCTTCGGCGCTCATCGAGCTTTTGGGCTTTGACGATCCTCCATGAAGCGTCGAGTCGTTCGCAGATGCTCTGCGTATCGATCAACTTTTGCATATCGTGAGTTTCGAGCCTATGCTCTTCGTCTTCGAAACCAGGTCTTGTAAAAGCGATCTTCCTATGTTCGACATAGGCTCTATAGTTGTACTGCATGATGGCGATATTGGGACTTTTTGGCTCCATCTCCCGATGACGAAGCACCCTGCCTGCCATCTGTATCACACTTCTCCATGAAGATGGCTCTATGAGCGCCCAGTCGAAATCGTGGTCTCTACCCACCTCCTCTATCGGAGTGGCAAGCACCACAAAGAGTACATTTCGAGTCGTAGCTCCCCCAATATGCCTTCGCACCACGGCATCTTCCAGTGCTTTTGGAGTCTCTTCGGGGCCCTCTTTGCGCTTCAAGATAGTATCGAGATAGCGCTCCTGAGCATGACGCAAGAGTAGCACCTGCCTCGAATGGTAGGGCATAATCTTCAAATCCGCGCCGCTACACTGCGCATAGCAGAGATATTTGGCGAAATCCACACATGGCCCTATATTCGCCATCCTCACTACACCGAAAGAGACTCGTTTCCCACTCTCGGGATCGACGATATGGTGACGCTCGTGCAGTCTCAAAATAGCCGAAAGCATCGTTTCGAAATACTCTGCCTCCCCTCCTCTCTCCTTCTCGCCCAAAGCGACTATCTCGGCCTTGCGCCTCGCAGGAAACTTCCGTAGCTTTTTCAGGCGTCTGCGCACGAAATCGGCATGGCAGATACGATAGTTTTCGCACACCTTCGCATCGTTGGGCAGAGCTTCGATTTTGGCACCGAATTCATCAGCCCAAAAGGCATGTACCCTATCTGCCACCCCCTCTTTGAAACGGGAGTAGTGTCGCCACCCTTGCGCGTATGCATGAAAAAACCCTTCGGCCAAATCGGGCGGAATCGTAGCCGAAGAGAGCATTACCCGTCTTCCCAGCATCCCGACAAGGAAGAGCAGCCTACCGATAGCTATCAGATCCGCACCTGTAAAATCGTCGATCTCGTCGATGACGAGATCCGAACCCATCAGACGCAGAGCCGGCAGAAGATGAGCACCGCCTCTGACCGTATCTACCGCACCCATCATATGATCTATGGTACATACCAATACGGGGGCATAGAGCAGATTCTTGGCTTTCTCCTCCTTGAGTATAATCTCGTCCATCCGACCGCCAACAGCTCTCTCCCACGATATCCAGTCGCTCCAGAGCCTTTCTGCCGACTCCGAACCGCTAAAGAGTCTATCCTTATCCCTATCCTCCGATTCACCGTAGAGCTCTCCGATAGCACGAGAGCCAATGACCTCCGCAACCTGCTCTTCATCCATCCTTAGACGATTGCGATACTCCTCTGCGGTTTGCAAAGTCAGTGTGCGAAGCCCCAGAGCCAAGACATAGCGCAGGCTCCTATCTCTTCGTAGAGAGTGCATGATTTTGGCATTGGCAACAGTCTTGCCCTTGCCCGTACTGGCCATATCTATACCGAAAAAGCCCTCTTGAAGTCCCCTTTTTCCATAATGCTCCCATACTGTCATAGCCGCTTTATCCTGCCAAGCAAAGGGTGCGGGAGATGCCTTTAGCAATTTTTTGATATCGTGAGCACGGGGAAGCTCTCTTTCGTAGTGCAAAAAGCGATAGGTGGCGACTTTGGCCAAATCTGCCACCCCACAAAGATGTTCATCGAGCCTCTGCTTCAGAGTGCCGTCTCGTTTTGTATTGGCATAGAGTCCGCAACAATCGTGCCAACCCTCTCGAGCTTCATCCGAAGAGTAGCCATAATCACCAAGCATCAATGCCACCCTCGCATGGTGCAAAAGAGCTCGCAATGCACCGTTGATGGCAAGTTCGTCGAGTAGCTCTTGGTAAGAGTCGAGCTTTTTTGCCCATCGACTCAAGCGTTTTTTCCAATCCGTAGCCTCTTCGAGCAAGCCCTTGGAAAAACTCGTCACACGATCGATATCACCCTCGTAGCTATATCCCCAATCGGCATCGACATAGGCGAAAAACTCGGCAAAACCCTCCAAAATCTCGCCACTATACTCTTCTGCAAGCTCTTTTGCCCGGAAATATGGGGTCGGCAATTTGTGATGGGTCAATATAAGCCACGCCACCGCTTGGGCACTAAGGGGGAATTCCCCAAAAGCTTTGAGTTCGAATCCTTTGATACCATCGAGAATAGCCTTTTTGTCGATGCGCCCATCATACAGCCGCTTCAACCATGTCTGCGGATCGATAGCGACAAAAGCCCCCAACAGCATAGCGCTGACCCACTCGTGTCTCAACGGATCGGATATGGCTTTTCTCTCTGTGAGTTTCTTCTGAAAAGCATCGTTGGCTTTACCCCAGTCGTGCAAAAGACCGGCTACGACCGTCAGGCTCTGCAAGAGTCCGATATATCTCCAGTCATGCTCGCTATAGAGCTGCAAAAGAGGCTTGGTAGTCATATGCACCGGCACTCTCCCCCTTTCGTCGAATTTGTCGCGATTGCCGACGATCCACAAAAGCTCGCTACTATTGTATCCCCTGATACGGTGACAACTCACAGCCGTACTCTTGCTCGCACTACGGCGAAGCAATCCCCGTACCGCCTTGAGCCCTTCGTCCGTAATCAGTGTTAGCCAAGTATCGTCGCCAATACGCTCGGCGAAGGTGTCGAGTACGCGCCTGCTGCGCTTTTTGGCCCGCTTCTGACACTGGGAGACGAAGAGTACCATCATGGAGCCACCCCCAATGTATCGATCACATCCTCTATAGTCTCTATCATCCTATCCATCGCCTTGTAGGAGATGAAGCTCTGTAGTATCTGTGCGCGAAACGACTGCTCGTCGAGCTCGTTTCTCGCCCCCACAAAGGCCCATGGCAATACGATGGCATCCTTGATTAGATCGGCCACATCGAAGACCAGCGCCCCGCGTCTCGTCTTTCCGTGCATTACGGCAAAAGCGTGCGAAATACCCAGAGCCCACAACGCCGTAGCCCCCAGACCGTAGGCCAGATAGTTGCCATGATTGAGAAAGCGGTTTGCACCATCAGCAGCATCTCGATCTCTGCTAAAACCGCTTTGTCCCGTTCTTTCGGCTACATATCTATACAATCTTTTGGTCAAATCGGCCTCCAGTTGGAGCA
Organism: uncultured Nitratifractor sp.; assembly: GCA_913054475.1. Lineage (GTDB taxonomy): Bacteria > Campylobacterota > Campylobacteria > Campylobacterales > Sulfurovaceae > Nitratifractor. The sequence goes on along the minus strand of CAJXJF010000009.1, from coordinate 32,888 downwards.
GTTTGACAGTTTCATTAGCCCCCTTGCAGGCTCTTTTGTAGTTTTCGAGTATCTCATCGATCTCGCCTACCTCCAGACCCTCGTTCACAAATTCGCGCTCTTTGCTCCAGACCTTTTTGATGAAGAGTACCCTGCTCTCTTGAAAGATTTTGGCCGCCTCTAGGCGTTTGGAATCGTCGAACCAAAAAGAGAGCCACTTCTGCACGAAGCGTGTGGGACGATATTCGCTTTGAGGCATAAGCCACTCCACCTCCGTACCCGAAAATAGCGGAGTGCCTCCACCACCGCAAAATCCCACCAACACACCAGCTTGCGAGAGCATACGCATAGCCGCCTGGGTAATCGAAGTGCCCGTTCCAAGCAGCAGGCAGTTGGTATTGGCTATCGGAATGTTCCAGTAGCGAAACTCCTTGCGCTCTTCGCTTAGATAGACCACTCTACCATCTTTTTGCATCACCCTGCACATCTCGAGATAGTAGATATTGGCTCGCTTAGAGTGTAGGATCGCCTTGAGATTGTTCATCTGTTGCATCTTGCCCCTCTACTTTTTATTTGATATACTTTAGCAAAAAATCTTTCGAAAAGTGTATATGTAGAGGCGAAATAGCCAAGGGCGAAGAGGTGATAACAGCCCATGCGCAATTTGAAAATTGTCGATTTAAAAAGAGGAATAGAGTTGTTGGGGCATTGTCGCTTCCTATTGTCAAAAAAACGAATAAGGTATGGTACAAAGAGTGAAATCCGCCAAGAAACTTATCTCCAATAGAAGCCTATGGATAGACTCATGGCGCATATCGAATATAATGATATCTCTTTTCCTATTTTGCCTATATATACTATTTACCGTATCTGTAACGAACGATGAAGATATCTTTATGCTCGAAAAGATAAAGATACCGCTCCTTGATATCGGACTCCCCTTTGTATCCTTCTATTCGGTTATGCCACTACTTCTTTTCCTACTTCAACTCGAACTACTAAGGCTCATTCATGAATACAGAAGAGCTCTATTGGATATATATCTCAACTATAAGAATAAAATAGAGATAATCCCTGCCGGCCCATACGAGAAAATACTACTCAATTTTAAAAACAATCTCATTTACAAAACGACAAAGACTATCTTCTATATCGTTATACTTTATATACCGATATTCACATCGACTATACTCTATCTTGGGTTTGGGCGTTACCAAAACTTCGGTACCAGCTCTTGGCATCTCGTTTTGATTTTTCTCTCTATCTTGACGATATCTCTTTTTGGAAATATTTTCGAATTTACAAAAGATAGAGACAGGGGTTCTCTTTTGCTAAAGTTTCTATCTATACTCTGCTCGATTTGCATCCTATCGCTATATCACTATGAAATACTCTATACGATAAACAAAAGTGATTTTTCAAAGGATGACATTAAGTTCTTCAGCAAGTTGCACTCCGAAGTACAAGATTTTATACCGGCATTGGATGAGATTTTATTGCCCACAATCGAAATAGATTGCAATAGCTTGACATTTACCGGCAGATTCCTCCTGCAGACAAAAGACAAAGAGACAAAAATCTTCTCCAATAGAAGTTTTAGATTGGCGAAATTTAGCGAATGCGATTTTGCAAAGCTCTATTTCGAAAATTCTCGCTTCGATGGTTCGGATTTGAGCTTGAGCAATCTCAAAAGAGCACATTTGGCAAAGGCCAGCTTGCAAGGTGCCGACTTGGGTGTCGTCGATTTGCAAAATGCCGACTTGTCCTATGCGAACCTGAAATATTGCGATCTTTTCGGAGCGAAGCTCGAGGGTAGCAATCTCGTCGGAGCCAAACTCGAGGGTGCGCGCTTGTGCAACAGCGATTTATCCAATGCAAACTTAAATGGTAGCGATTTGAAAATAGCCGATTTGAAATATAGCAATCTGCACAGCGCCAATCTCCAAAATGCCAACTTGCAAGCCGCCAATCTATGGTTTGCAAATCTATCCAATAGCAAGCTGGAAGGGTGCAAACTCCAAGGAGCGCTCCTCTATGGCAGCAACTTCAAAAAAATCGAAAATTTAGACAAAATAGATAAAAAAAGACTAAAAAGAGCTGAAGCGAAAGAGCTTATCGATAGGGTAAAAAAATATAAATATATGCCACTGAGATTCAATAATCACCATTTTAAAAAAATCATGATAGACAATATTGCAAAAGCAATAGATAGAGATCCGCTTATTTGGCTAAAAGAGCAAAATGCCGTATTTGACGAAAGTAGCGAAGAGAAGATAAAAAAGCTCTGCGAGCTGGCTGATAGCGAAGAGGCAAGAAGTACACTTGGGTGCAAAAAATGAGTTCGCACGCATTTTACCTCAATCGAAAGCTAAGTACAATCGCAAGTTCTTCCTTCTTTACTTTTCTATATCGAATAGTATCGCCTCCTTCTGCTCTTTAATTATATAGGCTTGGAGCTTGCCTTTCGCCCCTTGAGAAATAGAAATATAGCTATCACGAAGTAGGTGTATAATATAGGATCGCTCATAACTCTAAAGCGATTGTTCTCACCCGATTCGAGCATATTACCGATTATTGCAATGAATAAAATATTATATATGGCAAAAAGCTGTGCATAATCCACTCTGCCCCTACGATACGAGAGTAAAGCACTTACAATCACTATCAAAACTGCGATAGGAATCGAAAGGATTGATATATATGAACATGAAAAGTTGTTTTTTAGAGCGAAGATCCTCTTTTGCAGATTGTATAAAAGATCTTCGAAAAGCAAAACCGGATGGTAGCGTCGCAAAATATCCAGCTTCTTTCGAAACGAAAAATAGCTCCATGAAGGAAGAGAGTAGTAGCCCCAAGCCTTGATTACACTCTTCATATAAGCGAATGGATGTTTCCTTATCAGAAATATCGAATCTCTTCTAAGCTCTTTCGAAATCTCTATATATCCATAATGATTTCTATTTCCATAGTGGCTCGTTTTGTATTCTCTACTTAAAACATCTATATTTTCGAATCTTTTGGGAACTTTCGAAAAACGCTTCGGATATCTATCGATTGTAGAGAAGGGTTCGACGGCACAAGAGGGTGATATCTCTCTATTTCGTATCAATCTCTTCATCTCATCCTTATCGACACAATATCTCGCTATCTTGAATAGATTCATCCCCATCCAGCTACTACTTGAAAAAGTTCCGAAAAGTATATAGTTTTTCAGATAGAGAGCGCTCAGCAGTGTAAAGAGCAGAAGTGAAAACAGCTTGATAGAAAAATCTCTTCCGCTTATATGCAATATTAGAGCGAGTAGAGGTATGATATATAGCAAATGAAAAAGAGAGCGCGTAAATGCAACTATGAATATTGCGGATATGAACAGAAATATATACAGAGCTCTTCCGCTGTACTGATATATTCTCAGTAGCAGTACCGACAAAATCAACAACGATGAGATAAACCATGTATAGAAAAAGTAATTTTCATACAATATGGCTTCCGGTGATAGTATAAAAAGAGTCGCCAGCAAAAAAGATATCTTTCGCGAAATACCGTAGAGATACAATAGTTGAAAGATAGAAAAATAGATAGTTAGTGAAAATAGATAGAATAAATTTTGAAATACCGTCTCATATGAGTTTGGGAAAAGCTTCAGAACGATACCTATAATCAGGTTGAAGAATGGAGGCTGAGCATGCAGATAGAAGATACTCTGCAAAAGATTGTTTTCGAGCGCTTTGGGATCGAGATATTGCCAATAGCTATACAGTGGATCGAGACTCAACCCGATTCCCACTTTTAGCAAGATAAATCTTGAAATCACGAAGATAGACAACATGAGTACTATATATCGCTTCTCTATCCCTATCTCCTCTCTCATTCACACTCCTCGATTTTTCGATATATTATCATAAAAAGAGCTACAATCTTCAATAGAGGGCGCGGGAGTATTATATTCAGTCTATGATTGTATAATTGCCCGATGAATAAGAAATATTACAGTCCTATATTTGTTTTCGGAACTGGTAGAAGCGGCACCACGATATTTTACGAGATTCTCTCAAGACATGAGGAAGTGGCTTGGACATCGCATCTGTGCAACTTCTTTCCCGAAAGACTATATCTGCAAAGGGCACTGATGAGGAGTGTGGATCTTCCTGTGGCGGGAGAGATATTGCGCAGACTCTTCAAGCCTGTCGAGGTCTATAGATTTTGGGATCACTATTTCCCGGGCTTCAGTCTGCCATATAGAGATCTCCTATCTTCGGATATGACACCGCATATCAAAAGGAGACTCGAAAAGCCTATGCCGGAGTTGACGACTACGCGCAGGAGTCAGCTCGTTCACAAGATTACGGGATGGCCGAGGGTAGGCTTTTTGGCCGAAGCTTTCGAAGAAGCCAAATTCATTCATGTCGTCAGAGATGGAAGGGCAGTGGCGAACTCGATGCTGAACATAGATTTCTGGGATGGCTGGCAAGGTCCGCAAAAGTGGCTATACGGTTCACTACCGGAGCCTTATCTCTCGGAGTGGAAAAGCTACGACGAATCTTTCGTGGCTCTTGCTGCCGTTTTGTGGAAGATGCTCATGGACGCCGCCGAAAAAGCTCTTTCGCTTATAGACGAAGAGCGATGGATGTATGTAAAATATGAGGAACTTTGCGAAAAACCAGAGGATATATTCAAAAAAACAGTAGATTTTTGCGCTTTGAAATGGAGCAATGATTTTGAGAATAGTATAGATAATTTCAAACTTCTAAACAACAACAAGAAATATCTGTCGGATCTTTCCGAAGTTCAAATTGATATTCTGGAAGAAATACTTCATGATTATCTTGTAAAATATGACTACAAAAAGAGTTAGGATAAAGTAGAGATGTATATTAAAAACAAAATCGAAAAACTTTTTGAAAAAGATCTATATATTTATGATTCAAATGGCAACAAAATTCCTTCAGATAGAATAGAGCGAGAATATAGAATTATTAAAAATTTCTTATCTTTAAAGTATAGAGATAGCAAGATAGCCATAATGTTAAGCAAAGATTATAGATATCTGCTTGTAATATTGGCCTGCTTGGAGCTTGGTATCGTCTATATCCCTATGGATAAGAAATTTCCCGATTTTAGAATAAAGCAGATTGAAGAAGATATAGAAATAGCTTATATTTTCAAAGATAAAACACTGGAGCATTTACTAAAAAAACATACTATTGTAAAAAACGAATATTCGGAAAAACCATTTTCTGACATAGCATATATTATTTTCACATCAGGTACTACCGGTAAACCTAAAGGTGTCGCAATAAAGAGAGAATCTTTGGAGAATTTCATCAAAGCCCTCTCGCTGGAGGTGAGATTAGACAGCGATGATCGAATATTGCAAATCGCCAATTTTAGCTTCGATCAGTCACTAAGCGATATAGCCCTATTTGTAGAATATGGATGTAGGCTATATTTCTCCTCATTCGAACAAGACATATTCAAGTTGGCATATGAAATCGAAAGCTACAAAATTACTTTTATAAGTACCGTACCAAACAATATATCTATGCTTCTAAATGAAATTGTACTAAAAAGGAGTGATTTTTCCACTTTGAGAGTTTTGTTGATTGGAGGTCAAAAATTCCCTTGGTCTCTCTATCTTAAACTAAAAAGACTCTTTTATGTCAACAAAAAGGAGATCTATAATATATATGGTCCAACGGAATGCACAGTATATACACATATCAAGAGAGTGAGTTTTTCGCAGGAAGATGATTCGCTAAGGCATAATATATCCATAGGATATCCTCTAAAAGGAGTAAAATCGATTATAGTTGACAAAAACTTCAATATTCTCGGAGAGTCTGAAGATGGAGAGTTGCTGATAGGAGGTATCCAGGTGATGGCCGGATATATCAACAATCCAATCAAAAACCGTGAATCCATATTGAATCTGGGGGGAGAGAGGTGGTATAGAAGCGGTGATTTGGCTTTTAGAAATAACAAAGGAGAGTACTTTATAATCGACAGATTGGATGAGACTGTAAAGATAAGAGGCTTTAGAGTCAATCTTTCGGATATCGATGCATATCTACAGACTTTGAACTACATAGAAGAGAGTGCGACTATCACACTCGACGAAAAAAACGAAGAGAAGAGCTTGCTATCATTTGTGGTGACAAACAACAGGGATATCACGGAAAAAATTATTAAAAGAGATCTTTCAAGCATACTTTTGCCATATCAAATACCCAGAAAGATAATTCTTATCGACAAACTACCTGTCAACTCAAATGGAAAAGTATGCAAAAAGACCTTGAAAAAATCTATTCAAAAGGAGCAATAAAATGAAAAGAGAAGAGATAAGAGAGAGGGTGCAGAACATATTTCGTGACATATTCAATAATGTTGATCTACAAATAAATGACAACACCAATGCCGATGATATAGATGAGTGGGATTCCCTAAATCACATAAATCTTATCAATGCTATAGAGGAAAAATTTGCTATTCGTTTCGCACTGGGTGAGCTACAGGAAATGAAAAATGTAGGAGAGATGTTGAATTTGATAGAGGAGAAACTCGATAACTGATGCTTTTCAATAGCTATATATTCGTTTTTCTTTTTCTGCCGATAACCGTATCTGTATATTTTTTGCTCAACAGACTGAGTTTATATGACAAATCGATATATTGGCTTATAGCATCGAGTATATATTTTTATGCTTGGTGGAACTATATATATCTACCCCTGATTCTATTCTCGATATTTTTCAATTACTTTATTTCAAAAAGAATCTCTCATTACGGTTCCAAAAATAAGAGTAGTACAAAAAAGAGAAAAGCCCTTTTTCTCGTTGCTCTGATTGTCAATATCGGAATATTGGGATATTTCAAATATATAGATTTCTTTATTGACAATATCAATATACTTTTTGGAAAAAATATCCACCATTTGAACTTGATGCTACCTCTGGCGATAAGCTTTTTTACTCTCCAGCAGATTGCGTACATTGTTGATGTTTACGAAGGTTTGGTAAAAGATGTGAAACTTAGAGACTATTTTTTGTTTGTAATGTTTTTTCCACAGTTGATTGCAGGGCCCATTGTTCATCACAAAGATATGATGCCACAATTCTCAGATAATGATAGAAAGAGACTAAACGACAACAATATCTCCAAAGCAATTTTTATCTTCTGTATAGGTCTATTCAAAAAGGTGATTTTAGCCGATACTCTCGCATTTTGGGCTAATGCTGGTTTTGAAAATTCGGCATCGCTAAATTTTATAGAGGCATGGGCAACAGCCCTTTCATATACTTTTCAAATATATTTCGACTTTAGTGGATATATGGATATGGCGACAGGAGCGGCTCTCCTATTTAACATAGAATTGCCCAAGAATTTCAACAGCCCATACAAAGCCACTGGAGTAATAGACTATTGGTCGAGATGGCATATAACACTTACAAACTTTATAATGACATATATCTATACTCCAATTTTACGCTCCTGCAAAAAAATCACTTTCAACAAAGCAATGCTCGCTACTCTCTTTTCCATGTTGCTCTCGGGAATATGGCATGGTGCATCATGGATCTATATATTCTGGGGAGGAGTGCATGGTTTGGGACTAATAGTCAATCACTATTGGAGAAAAACAAAAATAAAGCTTCATAAACATATTGCAAGAATCATAACATTCATATTTATCATTCTAACAATGGTAATATTTAGATCGTCCAATTGGACTCAACTGACGAATATTATATCGACAATGTTTAATCCATCAAATATCATTCTACCAGTACCTATGGAAAATACTCTATACTTTCTTGAAAAAGTTGGTATGGAATTTGGCCCTTGGATGCAGAATCTGTATGGTGGTATAGAGACATGGGTATTTTTGCTTGTTTCGGTAATTATCGTTTTTTTCTTTGAAAATTCCCATACATGGCTCGATAGAAATGACGGTAGCCTGAAATATCTATTTATATCGGCATTTTTGTTTTCGATATCTCTTTTTGGAATGAGAGAAGTAAACGAATTTATATATTTTAATTTTTAGGAGATATATGAGTTTTTTGTATCGCTTTGCTTTCCTATCTTCGATAGTAGTATTACTGCTCTATATATTTATAGCCTCGGTAGATCCATACGATAAACTCTCATATAATTTTTGGGGAATAAAGGAGAAGGCAATCTCCTCGATAAGAGAGAGGCGCTTCTACACATTGGAGAATAGTAAAGAGATATATGATATTTTCCTTCTGGGTAGTAGCAATATACACAATTATGATATCTCATTAATAAAAAAGAGATATAGACTCAATGCTTTCAATTATGGTGTCTTCAACGCAAAACCAGAGGATCTCCTTGCAATCACAAATCATATAATATCACGACAAAAACCAAAAATTCTATGGCTCAATCTCGATTTTTATATGCTAAATGCTTCACTACCATATGATAAGAGGTTTGTCAAATCTCCGCTATATGATTATTTCGATTCCAAATATCGTAAAGAGATAAATATTGGAAACTCTTTTTTCTACGATGGTTATTTTACCACCAAGGCCCTATATGATTCTATCAAACTTCTTTATATAGATAAGATGAATATAAAAAAGACTCATTCTGAAAAAGAGAAAATACAGATTGATTCAAAAAGAAATGCTTGCAAAATCACAATAGCGAGAAAAATAATCAAATATAGTTATAAGAATTATCATTTTGATAGTAAGAGAATAGAGTATTTGCGAAAATTGAGAGAGCTGTGTATAGAGCATAAAATTAAACTGATTGTTACGATTTCCCCTATAAGCAAAGAGCATTTTTGTATCATTGAATCAAATCGAACTCTTTTTGAGAAATATTTGAAATTCAAAGAGATTTTGGTGGATATTTTTGGTAGTATATACGATTTTGGAAACCTCTCTGTAATTAGAATCGATGACTGTCTATGGCAAGATTCGGTGCATCCCGGCAGGAGCCTTTCCAATATTATAGTGGATAGAATTTTGGGCCGGGAAAAACCCATCTATGGGGAAGATTTTGGTATTGCGATAGATAAAACTTCGATAAAAGAGTATATTGAACTTTTGAAAGCAAAGTCTTTGAAGTATTGTTCTGAATTGAAAATAGATGAGACTTAGCAGTTGTGGAGATTTTTATGAATGTAATTAAAAGAGTATTGATATACATCCCAGGTCATGCACAGTGGGGTGGAGCGCATCTCTATATCGACCAACTCTGTATCTATCTCAATGCAAATGGAGTTTCGGCTCAGATAGTCAGTGCGGATACGAGTGGATTTGGCTGTAATAGCAGAAAGATTACCATAGTGGCCTCCCGGGTGAAGAGATTTTTCCACTCCTTCTATCTCGCATACACCTTCAAGAGGGAAGGTGCAGACAGTATTGTGCTAAATGACCTCTCATCTCTCTGGTTGGCCCCTATCTTCAGACTCTTCGGTTTAAAGGTCATATCCCTACTGCATTTATATTTAAGAAAAAAAAGAGAAAACCCTCAAGGACACAATCTACTCGAATATCATCTTCTTAAATTATCCTCATTATTTTGCAATATTATCTTTAGTGTAAATATGGAAAATGTAAAAATTTTTCATTATAAGAAGGTTGAATTTATCGGAAATTATGTACCTGAATGGTTTCTAAATGCACCAAAAAATTCCAATGCTAAAGAGTATGATTTTTTGTTAGTCGCAAGACTCTCCAAACAGAAGAATATACCTCTTTTTCTGAAACTTATGAGAGAATTGAATAAAGAGAGGGTGATGTATAGAGCCTTGATAGTTGGTGAGGGGGAAGAGAGAGAGGAGTTGGAAAAACTTGTAAATAGATACGGATTGGAAGAGAGTATCGTTTTTAGAGGATGGATTGAAAGAGAAGAGTTGCCGAGCCTATATGACAGCGCTAAATGTTTCGTCATAAGTAGTCTGCATGAGGGTTTTGCCACAACTCTGCTCGAAGCTCACGCAAGAGGTCTTCCGGCAATAGTGACGAGCACTTCCGGTTTCTGTGTGGACTTTGTGCAAGGCTATGGTGGTAGAAGCGGTCTGGTTTTCGAGGAGAAAGATATCTACGACTCCGACTTTCTATATAGAGTGGAAAAACTTTTATCCGAGAGTAGAAACTATAGTGCTCTGTGTATCGACAAAGCTCGCATCTTTTCACAAGAGAAGGTATTGGGTCCCATACTCGAGAGTATCGAGGCTCTCTGACAAAGAGGCGGAGTGAAGCTATTTGGAGTTGAGAGATGAAGATAAAAAAGATAGCCGTAACGGTACCTTCTCTGGCGAAGGGAGGTCTCGAGAGAGTCGCGGTACAAGAGGCTAAAGAGCTCGAAAAATTCTACGATGTGACGCTCGTGGTGATGGACAGCTTCAGGGTGGATTACCCCTTCGAGGGGAAAAAGGTGGAGCTGTCGGTGGATCTGGAAAATAGAAATATTCTATCCAGAGCCTACAATCTGCTCAAAGCCGCTTTCAAACTCCGACGACTTGTAGTGCACGAAAAATTCGATCTGATGATAAGCCACGGCGAACTGAGCACTTTGCCCAATGTACTGAGCATAGATTGCGATATGCTAGCTGTGGTTCACGAAAATAGATATGCCGCACTCAAAGATTTTCAGGGCAGGTTGGTTAACGGGATTTTGAAATATCTTCTCTCCTCTTCCAAAGTAAAAAAGGTCGTTACCGTTTCGGAAGGGATACGGGACACCCTCGTAGAGAGGCTCGATATCGACGGAGAAAAGATAAAGACCATATACAATCCCTACGATATAGAGAAGATTGGGGCTATGGCCAAAGCGAGAGGAGAGATATCCTCCATCTTCGAAGGGCTTCCTCTGCTCCTTACTGTCGGCAGACTCACAATGCAGAAAGGTCAGTGGTATCTGATACGGATATTCGCCGAATTGAAGAGGAGAAATCCCGAGCTGAAACTGATGATTCTGGGAATTGGTGAGCTCAAAGAGAGACTTGTAAAACTCTCCCGCGAACTGGGACTGAATGTATATGAGTGGGATAAAGGCGAGAAAATCGATCTTGCTTACGATATATATTTCATGGGATTCATGAGCAATCCTTTCGAGTATATCTCTGTCTCGAAGCTCTTCGTGATGAGCTCTCTTTGGGAGGGCTTCGGCAATACGATAGTGGAGTCGATGGCCTGCGGTGTGCCGGTGCTCACTTCCGACTGTCGATCTGGTCCTGGAGAGATAGTGGCTCCCTCTTTCAAAAAGAGAGGATTGGAGGCCGATGATGTATATGACGAAGAGTATGGAGTATTGATGCCCGTTTTTGAAAACAGCTTTGTCGATGCGCATAGTCGGATGAGCGAAAAGGAGCTACTTTGGGTCGATACGATCGAAAAATTGCTCTTAGACGAAGAGAGACTGAATAGATTGCGAAGCAAAGGTTTCGAGCGTGCGAACGACTTTTCGAAAGATATAATAGTCTCCGAATGGAAGAGTCTGATAGAAGAGGTGTCCGTATAATGGAAAGAGAAAATGCAGAATATAGAGGGAGCTTTACGATATCTCTCGATTTCGAGCTATATTGGGGTATGCGGGATATTGTCTCGATAGAGAAGTACGAAGAGAATCTCATGAATGTACAGAGAGTGATTCCGCAGATATTGAAACTCTTCGAACGCTACGATATCCATGCCACATGGGCCATAGTCGGTTTTCTCTGGTATAGGGATTTCGAAGAGTTGAGTGGGGATTATCCAAAAATACTACCCCGCTATCGAGACGAGAGACTCTGCCCCTACAGATATATAGCCCACCTTGAAGAGGAGGAAAAAAAGAGAAAAGAGTTTCTAAAAGTTCACTTCGCTCCGGCTTCGATAGAGATGATCGGCAAAACTGCCGGACAGGAGATCGCCACACATACATTCTCCCACTACTATACCGCCGAGCCCGAGATAGTGCCGGAAGCTTTCGAGGCCGATATCGAGAGTGCCCTCAAAAGAGCACTCGAAGAGGGAGTGGAGATAGAGTCGATCGTCTTCCCGAGAAATCAGATAGATGAAAAAAGTCTCGAAAACATCTTCGAAGCAGGGGTGAAAAATTTCAGAGGCAATCCCGAGCATCCGATCTATAGAGACGGTGAGGTGAACAAGAGCTTTTTGCAAAGAGTCTATCGTCTGATAGACACCTATTTCGATCTCTCCGGTCCTCATATATCTCTGCCTGTGAGAGAGAAGGAGAGGGTGTGCGAGCTAAAAAGCTCTATCTTTCTGCGTCCATACAATCGCAATCTAAAATTTTTGGAAGCTCTTAAACTGCGTCGTATCCAAAAGGCTATCGAAAAGGCCGCCATAGAGAGGAAAAATTTTCATCTATGGTGGCATCCTCACAACTTCGGCACAAATATGGAGAAAAATCTCGACAATCTCGAAAAGATTCTGCACTTCTTTTCGAAGATGAGAGAGAAGCACGATATGCTCTCTCTAAACATGTCCGAGCTGGGTCGCTACTATGCATAGTTGTAAAATCGTACTTTTGATGAGAGAGAGTGAGAGCGGCAATATACTCTACAACTATCTGAAGAGATATTTCGAAATCGAAGCTGTGGTATTCGAAAAACCTCCCTGTGCCAGAGAGATACTCAGCAGAAGGATAAAGAGACTCGGTATGGCAAGGGTGACGGGGCAGATCCTCTTTTCGCTCTTTGCGATAGTGCTCAAGAGGCTATCGAGAGATAGGGTCGAAGAGATTATCACCGAGTACTCTCTGGAACCTTCCGATATCGATGGTGTCAATATATATCGGGTGGAGAGTGCCAACGATATGAAGTCGATAGAGCTCTTCGGGAGTATCGATGCCGATATGGTGATTATCCATGGAAGCAGAATTTTGTCGAAAGAGTTCATAGATGCTGTGAAATCTCCCATACTCAATATCCATGCCGGTATAACTCCCGCCTATAGAGGTGTACACGGAGCCTACTGGGCACTGGCAAACGAAGACCCCGACAATTGCGGGGTGAGCGTTCATCTGGTCGACAGTGGAATAGATACCGGAGCGGTACTCTATCAGAGTGTGATAGTACCCGACAAGAGAGACAATCTCTTCACCTATCCCACTCTCCAACTGGCTGTAGCCCTCCCCCTTCTCAAAAGAGCTATCAGGGATATCTGCGAGGGTAGAGCGAAGAGCTTTAGCCCCCTACTCCCTTCAAAACTATGGTATCATCCCACTATCATCGAATATCTCATGAACTTTTTTCTAAAAGGGGTCAAGTAGAATGCTCCACTATTTTCTGGCTTTCTTCTATCCTGCTCTCATGGCTATGCTTCAACCATACTCCAAGCCGTGGAAAGGATGGGGTATATGGTTCCCTACTTCTATCTTATATATACTTTTCGTAGGATTGAGAGATGAGGTAGGGGCCGATTGGGGTAACTACTTCTTTATGTTCGAAAACGAAGCCAGCAAGATGAACTACATGGATGCACTACACCATGGGGATCCGGCCTTCTGGCTCCTGCAAGTTTGGGTGGACGATATGGGCTGGGATGTGCACATGGTCAATCTCTTCTGTGCAATCATATTTGTATGGGGGCTTGTGACTCTTTTGCGAAAACTTCCCAATCCATGGCTGGGATTGACGATCGCGGTAGCATATACGATGCTGGCGGTAGCTATGGGGTATGTGAGACAGAGTGTAGCTCTCGGGCTGGTCTTCTGGGCTATAGCCTATATTATGGATGGGAAGTACGGCAGATTTTTACTCTTCGTGGCTTTTGCTACAGCCTTTCACAAATCGGCAGTTTTAATGGCGGGTATAGGTATTTTTCACGGGGGGAGAAATAAATATATAAAGATGATCGCAGGACTTTTTATCCTCGTAGGAGTATATTTCGCCTTTGTCTCCGGCTACGAAAGTCAGTATGTACAGAGGTATGTAGACTCTTCACATTTTCACTCCAAAGGTGCCTATATCAGAATTTTGATGAATGCTATACCAGGACTATTTCTTCTATATTTTAGAAATAGATGGAAAAAACTATATCCAAACGACTATACACTTTGGCTGCTTATGGCGCTGGGTTCCGTATTCTCCCTTCCTTTGGTCCCGTTTGCATCTACGGTTATAGACAGACTGGGGCTATACTTCATCCCGATGCAAATTGTCGTTTTGACGAGACTACCACAATTACTACCCAAAATTCTACCTCCTCGTATAGTGACAGCTCTTGTTATCGGCTATTATGCATTGGCCTATATTGTCTTTCTAAAATTCGCCGCTTGGTCTTTTGCTTGGTTTCCATATCAGAATCAACTAATCGAATGGTTCTTGACGATATAGATAGAAAATCGTCACCATTTCGGTATAGGTAGATTGCAGAGTAAGGTTATTGTCAATATATCCGATTTGCCAAAGCGACGACGATAGGTCTCATGTAGATGCCAAAGAGTTGAACGAAGATAGAAGTACTCTTGGCGATTGGAATGTTTTAAATAGTGGCACAAAGAGAGCTCTTGGAAGATGGAGACACTATAGCTCTTAGCTGTTAGCTTTTTTGGGAAGTGATGTCGCAAATAAACAAACTTCCCGACTTTTGAAAGCTCACTCTTTGCCAATGTCTTTTGTCTTCGGTATTCGAGCCCGTAAGAGACTAACTCTCGTTCAGAAGCTTTTCGGCGAGCCTCTTGACATAGTTGGCACTACTCTTGCGCGTCTTGTTGTATATTTTGTTGACATACTTCTCCAGAAGCTCCTGAGAGTTTATCGCATTGGCACCCTCCTGTCTCTCGAATCTGACATAGCTTCCATCTTTGCGCAGTTCCCATCTTAGCTCGGTATCCGCAAGCTGGAGAGTCAGTATCTGATAGAGCCTTTCGGCCAGACCCTTTTCGAATATCGGTGTCATTAGCTCTATTCGTCTATCGAGGTTTCTGGGCATCAGGTCGGCACTCGAGATATAGCATCCGGGCTCGTCGTGTTCGAAATAGTAGATGCGGGGATGCTCGAGATATTTCCCTATTATCGACGATACGCTTATATTGTCGCTCACCCCCTCTATCCCCGGCCGCAGGCAACATATGCCTCTGATAATCAGATCGACTCTGCAGCCTGCCATCGAAGCACGGTAGAGGGCTCTTATTATCTCAGGATGGGCGAGGGAGTTGGCTTTGAGAATGATACGCCCCTCTTTGCCGTAACGGGCTTCGTTCTCTATCAGTTTTATCAGTTTGGGTTTTATCTGTATGGGAGACATATATAGTCTCTTGAGTCTGGTATGCGTGGAGAATCCGGTCAGAAAGTGGAAAAAGCGCGTAGCGTCGTCATTGAAATCTTTGCGGCCCGTGAAGTAGCTTACATCGGTATATATCTTGGCCGTTCCCGGGTTGTAGTTTCCGGTGGCCAGATGCAGATAGCTCTTTAGCTGAGAGTTCTTTCTCTTGATCACCTGGGCTATCTTGGCATGCACCTTCAGGCCCGGAATCCCGTAAACGACATGGGCCCCCGCATCTTCGAGTCTCTTCGCCCAGCGTAGATTGTTCTCTTCGTCGAAACGGGCTTTGAGCTCCACCAGTACCGTTACCTGCTTGCCATCTTGCGCGGCATCTATGAGGGCCTTGACTATCGGAGATTTAATCCCTACTCTGTAGAGAGTCATTCTTATGGCGAGAGTGTCGGAGGAAGCTGCCGCCTCCTGTATGAATTTCACCACCGGATCGAAACTCTCATAGGGATGGTAGAGCAGGCTGTCTTGATGTTCTATGATACTGAAGATACTCTCATGATCGAATGGAGAGATGGTTTTGGGTGTGAAGCTCGGCAGAAGAAGGTGCGTAAGCGACTTCTCTCCGACTATCTGCCATAGAGCTCCGAGATTCAGAGGGATGGAGCGATAGTAGTAGATATCCTCTTCGCATATATGGAGGTGGTCGTTGAGGAAATTGACCAGATCTTTGTCGGCATCTCCCGTCAGCTCCAATCTAACCACATTTCCTTTGTTTCTGGAGCGCAGCCCCTCCTCCATCATCTCCAGAAAGTCGTCCGCCTCCTCCTCCTCTATTTCGAGATCGGCGTTTCTCGTAACCCTGAAGGGTGTTGTGCTCAGTTTGGTATAGCCGGGAAAGAGATCCCCTATGAAGTGTTCGACCACGCTCTCTATCGGAATGTAGGTCCCCTCTATTTTGAGAAATCTGGGCAGGAGTCTCGGTATGCGCACGAGCCCGTGCTTGATCTTGCCATCCATATCGCGCAGAGTGACGGCTAGACCGAAACTGAGATTGTTCAGATGGGGGAAGGGGTGGGTGGCATCCACCGCGATGGGGATGACGACAGGGAAGATGTGTTCGAAAAACTCCTCCTTGATGCTCTCCTGCAACTCTTTGGGAATATTTTTGAAAGGGAGCACCTCCACGCCCTCCTCCCTCAGCTCGTCGGTTATGCTGTTGTACACCTTTTCCAGTCTTAGTTTCTCTCTGTGAAGATAGCTTCTGATCTCTTCGAGCTGTTGGGCCGGAGTGAGTCTGTCCGCTCCTGTCTCCTGAATCCCGGCTTTGTAGAGTGAAATGAGTCCCGCTACTCTAACCATATAGAACTCATCGAGATTGGTACCGTAGATGGCTATGAATTTCAATCTTTCCAGAGGCGGAAGCTCCTCTCTATCTGTCTGCGAGAGAACTCTCGTATTGAATTGCAGCCACGAAAGCTCCCTGTTTATATATAGCGATGCATCGTTAAGGTCAATGGACATTCGGATTCTCCCTCTTCGCACTATTGTCGGATTGTTACCGTAATATATTATTATATTCCTCCTATCCTTCGAGAATAGTATTTCACAGTTTTTTTATTTTCGCTATTTCATCCCTGAGTCGTGCCGCCTCTTCGAACTCCAGTCTCTTCGCCGCCTCGAGCATCTTTGCCCTGAGTTCGTTCACGATTTTTCTCCTCTCCGAAGCTGGCATCTTCTCGATCTTCCTCTTCCTGTTGTAGAGCTCTCCTGGTTCGGCCACCTTCAGGTCGGTATCGAGCTCTCTCTTCGTCGTTGTCGGTACAATGCCATGCTCTCGGTTGTAGCGCTGCTGCCTCTCTCTTCTGGCTTTCGTCGTTTCGATCGTTCTTTGCATCGAGGGGGTCGTTTTGCGGGCATACATGAGTACTCTGCCGTTGGCGTTTCTCGCCGCACGACCCGCTGTCTGTATGAGAGCCGTTTCGCTACGCAAAAATCCCTCTTTGTCCGCATCGAGAATGGCTACGAGCGAGACCTCCGGCAGGTCGAGACCCTCTCTGAGCAGATTTATACCCACAAGTACATCGAACTCTCCGCTACGCAGGGCGCGGATAATGGAGTTTCTCTCTATGGCATCGAGGTCCGAGTGCATATAGCGCACTTTCAGTCCGAGATCCCTGTAGTATCCGCTCAGCTCTTCCGCCATCTTTTTGGTAAGTACCGTTACAAGTACCCTTTCGTCTCTCTTTATCACCTTCTTGATTTCGTCGTAGAGATCCTCTATCTGTCTTCGGCTCTCTCTGAGCTCTATTTCGGGATCGAGCAGTCCAGTGGGGCGAACCACCTGCTGGGCCACCACTTCCGAATGCTCGAGCTCCCACTCGCCGGGTGTCGCGGAGACGAAGAGATAGTGGGGAGCTTTTCGTATATACTCTTCGAAACGCAGTGGTCTGTTGTCCAGAGCGCTCGGAAGGCGGAAGCCATACTCCACGAGTACCTCCTTCCTGCTTCTGTCTCCCGCGTACATTCCTCTGAACTGCGGCAGACTGACATGAGATTCATCCACTATCACGAGATAGTCTCTCCCCATGGCTTCGAAGTAGTCCATCAGAGAGTAGGGGGTCTCCCCCTCCTTCTTTCCGGTCAGGTGTCTGGAGTAGTTCTCTATACCTTTGCAGATACCCGTCGTCTCGAGCATCTCCAGATCGAAACGGGTACGCTGTTCGAGCCTGTTGTACTCTATCGTCTTTCCCGCTTTTTCGAAATATTTCAGTCTCTCTCCCAGCTCTTTTTCGATACTCTCTATCGCTTTGGCCATCTTCTCCCTGCCGACAATGAATTGATTCGCGGAGTAGATTGTCAACTCTTCGAGCTCCTGGACTTTCTCCCCGCTGATAGAGTCGAAAGAGTAGATTCTCTCCAGTTCGTCTCCGAAAAACTCGAGACGATAGGCCAACTCCTCACTGTATGCGGGATAGATATCTATGGCTTCGCCGCAGACCCGGAAGTCCCCTCTGTCGAAAAAGTCGTCGTTGCGTCTGTAGCCCATCTCTACGAACTTCATCAGCAGAGCACGCCTTTCGTACTCTTCGGAGACTACGAGTTTCTGTACGATACTTCTGTAGTCTTCGGGGCTTCCGAGTCCGTAGTTGGCGGATACCGAAGCCACCACTATCACATCTTCATGACTCAGCAAAGATGCCGTAGCGCTGAGCCGGAGCCTCTCGAGCTCTTCGTTTACCGAACTGTCCTTCTCTATGAAAAGGTCCTGTCTGGGTATGTAGGCCTCCGGCTGATAGTAGTCGTAGTAGCTTATGAAATACTCCACATGATTGTCGGGAAAGAAACTTTTGAATTCACTGTAGAGCTGTGCCGCGAGAGTCTTGTTGTGGGTCATGACGAGGGTCGGCATCTGGACTCTCTCTATTATCTTGGCCATGGTATAGGTCTTGCCCGAGCCCGTCACACCGAGCATGGTCTGATAGCGTCCTCCCCTCTCTATCGACGAAGATAGCCTCTCTATCGCTTCCGGCTGATCCCCCGCGGGTTTGTAAGGACTGTGGACTACGAAGCGTTTCATCATACTCCTTCAAAAGTGATTTTTCACATCGATACGCTATTATATCAGGAGAATTTCACACAGGAGTGGAGAGGATGAGTGCTATAGAGAAGCTCAAAGAGAAGATGGAGCGCTGGAGAGAGAGTCTCGAGGCTCTGCGCAAAGAGAACGAAGCTCTGAAAAAGGAGCTGCAGAAGAGTTCGGGTGCAGGCAGGGGTGAGTGCAGCGAACTCGAAAAGGAACTTCTCGCCCGAGAGAGAACCATAGAGGAGCTCAGAAAAGAGATGGATGCCAAGGATGCCGAGATAGAGGCCATTATAGACAAAGTCGAAGCGCTCATAGAGTAGAGGAGAGATGAAGATGAGAGAGGTGACGGTATCGATAAACAATGTCAAGTACAAGGCCAAGAAACTGGATGACTCGTTTGCGGATTTCATAGAGAGGAATCTGAGAGAGTCGGGTGTCTCGCTGGAGTCGGACAACAGTGCGGAGAGGCTCTTCGTCGCATATCTCAGACTCGCCGGCAAATTCAGAAGTCACGAGAAAGAGATAGAGGAGATTATAGAAAATATCGAGTTTCCCTCATGAGATTGGGAAATGTGTACACGAGAGGATACTCGAGTTTCTCGACCAAAGAGATTGCTGTCGCTTGTCGTATGTCTCGACATAAATGAAAAAGCGGAAGATATTCGCCCATATGTCGTGCTTGGTAAACAGCTATGCAAATTTGACGAGCTTATTGTACAAAAAGCGTAGCTCTACTCTTTGCAAATCTCACGATTGCAAGCAGATACGATAGATACGGATATTATCACTTCAATACAAAGGGTACGGATGTCCATTATCAAAAAGTGCCTCTTTCCGGCGGCGGGCTACGGCACGAGATTTCTGCCCGCGACCAAAGCCATGCCCAAGGAGATGCTCCCGATCCTCACCAAACCTCTGATTCAGTACGGGGTTGAGGAGGCCGTGGAGGCGGGCATGGATACCATGGCGATAATAACGGGTCGCGGGAAACGGGCTATAGAGGATCATTTCGATATAAGCTACGAACTCGAACACCAGATACAGGGGAGCAGCAAAGAGCATCTGCTCAACGATATCCGCGGATTGATAGAGCACTGTACCTTCACCTATACCAGACAGAAGAAGATGAGAGGGCTCGGAGATGCGATACTCAAAGGGAGGGTTCTCATCGGTGACGAAGCCTTTGCCGTGCTACTCGCCGACGATCTGTGCGACAATCTGGAGGGTGAAGGTGTCTTGAAGCAGATGATGAGAGTTTACGAGAAGTACAGGTGCTCCATCGTGGCTGTACAGGAGGTCGATAGAGAGGATATCTCGCGCTATGGTGTGGTTTCGGGCAGGGCCTTGGATGAGCAGATAATGATGGTTGACGATATGATCGAAAAGCCCGAAGCCGACGAAGCGCCGTCGAATCTCGCGATTATAGGCAGATATATCCTGACACCAGATATTTTCGAAAAGATAGAGCGTACCGAAGCGGGTAAGGGTGGAGAGATTCAGATTACCGACGCTCTCAGGCAGCAGGCGAAAGAGGGGATGGTAATGGCCTACAGATTCGAAGGATGCCGTTTCGATTGCGGAAGTGTGGATGGTTTCGTGGAGGCTACGAACTACTTCTACGAACGGATGCAAGAGCACTCATAATATAGGAGATTTCATGATAGTGATACCTGCGAGACTCGGTTCTACACGCTTTCCCAGCAAAGTACTGGCCGACATAATGGGTACACCCATGGTCGTGTGTACGGCTCGCCGTGTCTCGGATATAGACGAAGTGGTCGTGGCTACCGATTCGCAGGAGGTGGCCGATATCGTCGAGGGCTACGGTTTCGGAGCCATACTCACCTCCACACAACACCGTTCCGGCACGGACAGAATATACGAAGCGGTCCGAAAGCTTGCTCTTGCGGATGATGAAGTGGTCGTCAATGTACAAGCCGACGAGCCTTTCATAGAGGAGGGTGTGGTCGAAGCTGTTTACGAGCTTGCGCTGAAGCACAGGGACGATAGAGATGTGCTGGCTGTAAGCGCCTACAGATATATCGGTGCCGCGGAGGCGGAAGATCCCAATATTGTGAAGGTCGTCACCGACAGCGACAATATGGCTCTATACTTCTCCAGAGCCAAGATACCCTACCCGAGAGACCACCATTTCGACTCCTACAAGGGACACCTGGGTATATACGGATATAGCGTGGAGAGTCTGAGACTCTACTGCTCGATGGAGCCCTCCTCTCTGGAGAATATAGAGAAGCTCGAACAGCTACGGATACTCTCTGGTGGCTACAAAATAGCCATGAGGGAGGTCGAGAGTGAAAGCTTCGGCATAGATACCTACGAAGATCTGCAAAGGGCACTGAAGAGACATATGCTTTAGTGGCGGATATGGAGCGATACAATCTGAAAATCAAAAGTGAAAGAGGGGGGGAGGAGATGTCCGAACGACAGAAACTCAAACTGCTGCTTGAAAACGAGATAATACCCGATCTCGAAGAGGCTATAGACGATATATTCAAAACGATAGAGCGCCAAAAGAGCATATCTATAGGCGAGAGAGAGGAGTTGGAGGATATGCAGGAGATGCACAGAGAGTGCAGGGAGATTCTGATAGAGATAGAGAGCGGTGAGATGGACGACGAGGAGGCGGGCGAACTTCTCGGGGAGTTGATGCTCATAAAAAGCGGAGATAAAGAGTGATGTCCCGAAAACCGGCGTTTACACATCTGCACCTCCATACGGAGTACTCCCTGCTCGACGGCGCCAACAAGATAAAGGCTCTGGCGAAGAGGGTGAAGGAGCTCGGTATGGATTCGGTGGCAATGACCGACCATGGCAATATGTTCGGTACGATAGACTTCTACAACACCATGAGAAAAGAGGGTATCAAGCCCATCATAGGGATAGAGGCCTATCTACACAACAGCGACGACCCCGAAGACAGATCGACCAGACAACGCTTTCACCTCTGCCTCTACGCCAAGAACGAAACCGGATACAAAAATCTGATGTATCTATCTTCCCAGGCATATCTGAAGGGTTTCTACTACTATCCTCGAATCAACAAGAAGCTTCTGCGGGAACATAGCGAAGGGCTCATATGCAGCTCCGCCTGTCTCCAAGGGGAGGTCAACTGGCATCTGAACCTCAGCGAAAGAAATAGGAAATTCGGTGCGGGAGGATACGAAGAGGCCAAGAGGGTGGCTCTGGAGTATAGGGAGATATTCGGAGATGATTTCTATCTGGAGTTGATGCGCCACGGCATAGGCGATCAGCAGCGCATAGACGACGATATCATACGGCTATCCCTCGAAACCGGTATCAAGATAGTGGCCACCAACGATACACACTACACCTTTCCCGAAGATGCCGAAGCCCACGAAGCCTTCATGTGCATAGCCATGAACAAGGAGTACGACGACCCCGACAGACTGCGCCACTCCGTACATGAGTTCTATCTCAAATCTCCCGAAGAGATGGCCGAGCTCTTCGCCGATATACCAGAGGCTATCGAAAATACGCAGGAGATAGTCCGCAAGTGCAATCTGGAGATAAAACTCGGCAATCCGACTCCTCCGAACTTCAAGTTTACTCTTATGAGGGCGGAGATGGAGGGGCTGGAGCTCCCCGAACCACAAAAGGAGTACTCCCTCGCGAACGATATAGTACTCTTCGAGCACGAAGCGAGAAAGGGGCTCGAAGAGAGGCTTGCACATATAAAGAGGGAGAAACACGACGAGTATAGAGAGCGCCTCGAGACCGAGATAGAGATAATCAACTCGATGAAGTTTCCGGGTTATATGCTCATCGTCTGGGATTTCGTGCGTGCGGCCAAGGAGATGGGGATACCGGTAGGGCCGGGGCGCGGCTCGGCGGCGGGCTCGCTCGTGGCCTACGCTCTGAAGATAACCGATATAGACCCCATGCCCTACGGATTGCTCTTCGAGAGATTCCTCAACCCAGAGAGGGTGAGTATGCCGGATATCGATATGGATTTCTGCCAGTCGCGCCGTCAGGAGATAATAGATTATGTTGTGGACAAATACGGCAGAGAGAATGTCGCCCAGATAATCACCTTCGGCAAACTTCTGGCAAAAGGGGTCATAAGAGATGTCGCTCGGGTCATGGGTATGCCCTACGCTCAGGCGGACGCCTTCGCCAAACTCATCCCCGACGAATTGGGCATAGACCTCAGGAGTGCATATGAAAAAGAGCCCAAGATAAAGGAGCTCATAGAGAGAGACCCGAAAGCCGAGCAGGTGTGGCGTTTCGCTCTCGCGCTGGAGGGGCTCAACCGCAATGCCGGTACGCATGCGGCGGGGGTGGTGATATCCAACGAACCACTCTGGGAGAAGACACCTCTCTTCAAGCCGTCGGGGCAGGATACGCTCGCCACCCAGTATAGCGGCAAGTATGTGGAGGATGTGGACCTGATAAAGTTCGACTTTCTCGGTCTCAAGACTCTCACGGTCATAGAGGAGGCTCTCAAGCTCATAGAGAAGAGTCGGGGCAGGAGGATAGATTTCAAAAAGGTCGATATAAACGACCCGAAGGTCTATGAGTATATCTCCGAAGGAAACACTCTGGGGCTCTTCCAGATAGAGTCCGCCGGTATGCAGGATTTGGCGAAGAAGCTCAAACCCTCCGGCTTCGAAGATATAATCGCGATGCTTGCACTCTATCGCCCCGGACCTATGGAGTCGGGGATGCTCGACGATTTCGTCGAACGAAAGCACGGCCGAGCCGAAATCACCTATATGTTTCCCGAACTCGAACCGATACTCAAGCCCACATACGGTGTAATCGTCTATCAGGAGCAGGTGATGCAGATAGTGCAGACCATAGGTGGTTTCAGCCTCGGAGGGGCGGACCTGGTACGCCGTGCGATGGGTAAGAAGATCAAAGAGGAGATGGACCGGCTCAAGGGCGAGTTCGCCGAGGGGGCGGCCAAAAAGGGTTTCGATCCCGCAAAGGCGGCAGAGCTCTTCGACCTCATCGTCAAATTCGCCGGTTACGGATTCAACAAATCCCACTCCGCAGCCTATGCGATGGTCACCTTCTACACCTCCTATCTCAAATGTTACTACCCTACCGAATTCATGGCCGCACAGCTGACTCTGGAGAAAGACAACACCACGAAAGTGGTCAAGTATGTGGATGCGGTCAAACATATGGGTATAGAGCTTCTGCCTCCCGATATCAACCGCTCTGACCTCGCTTTCGTCGCCGACGAGAGTGAGGGGAGAGCGACGATTCTCTTCGGACTCGGGGCGATAAAGGGTGCGGGCGACATAGCTATAAACTCCATACTCGAGGCTCGCAAAGAGAGACCGTTTGCGGATTTGAGCGATTTCGTCTCCCGCATAGATGCCACCAAGGTGAACAAAAAGGTCATAGAGTCCCTCATAAAAGCCGGGGCGCTCGACTCGCTGGGTTACAGCCGAAAGGCGATGCTAACGCAGATCGAGGAGATCGTCGCCTCCGCCGGCAAGGCACAGCAGGCCAAAAAAATGGCGGAAAACTCCCTCTTCGGAGGAGGGGAAGAGATGACGCATGTGACGGTGGAGATCGAGGAGATGGGAGAGTTCGCCCCAATGCAGATTTTGGAGTTCGAAAAGGAGACTCTGGGCTTCTATGTATCGGGGCATCCTCTCGACGAGTATAGAGAGGAGCTCGAAAAGATAGACTACACTCTAAGTTCACAGATAGATGAGCTCGCCGACGGCTCACAGGCTCTCTTCATAGGCAGAGTGGAGGAGATCAGCGAAAAGATATCCAAAAAGGGCAACAAGTTCGGCATAGCCAATATAATGGACCTTCACGGCAATATCGAGCTCATGCTCTTCTCCGACCATCTCGAAGAGCTGCGCAGAGACTTCGATCTCGAAAAACCGATAGCCTTCAAGGTCAAGATAGGCAAAGATGGGGATTTCACTAGGATGAACATCCTCAAGATAGAGACCCTTGAAGAGGCCAGAAAAGAGAAGGTGAAGGTAAAGAGGGAGAAGAGAGAGACCCCCGAAGCCGAGAATCTCCCTCCTCTCATCCTCTCTCTTGAGCTCATGTCCGACCCATCCGTCATAGAGGAGCTCTACTGTCTGGCCGAACGCTGTCCAGGAAGACGCCCGCTGCAGATAGAGATACGCTCCAAGCTTGCAGATGTGGTGATAGAATCCAGAATGTTCGTCGGTGAGGATATCGTAAAAGAGGCTGCCACCCTAGGGGTGAGGGTGGCAAATTACGAAGAGGCGAGTTAAGCGGCAAGAGCAAGAGGCGACGACTTACTCCTCTTCGCTCTCCTCTTTGAAGTCGAAAGCTTCGAGCTCCATTTCACCAGAACCTCCGTCGGAGCCATCTTTCTTGGTACTCCCTTTGCCGATACCTTCGAATTTCAACTTCAAATCGGAGGGTGACGATGCGTTTTGCAATGCCAGCTCTTCGGTAATGACACCCTCTTGCGCCAAATCGAAAAGATGCTGGTCGAAGGTTTGCGAGCCGTATATCTCCTTGCCCTCGGCTATCGTATCGGGAATCTCGAAATCCCTGTTTTCGGCAATGAGCTCCTCTATTCGAGAAGTACGGACCATCACTTCCGTAACGGCCCTTCTTCCGCCATCGGTGGTTTTGACGAGCCTTTGAGATATAACCCCCTGCAACACGGATGCCAACGAGAGCCTGACGCGGTTTTGCTCCTGTTCCGGGAACATACCGATTACACGGTTTATCGTCTCTTTGGCATCGAGCGTATGTAGGGTCGAGAAGACGAGGTGTCCGGTGTTGGCCGCATGCAGAGCCAGATCGATCGTCTCTGTATCTCTCATCTCCCCCACCAGGATAATATCCGGATCCTCCCTCAAAGCCGCGGGGAGTGCATCGGAGAAGGAGTTCGAATCCTGCCCTATCGAGCGCTGGTTTATAAGGCACTTTTTGTCTTTGTGTACAAATTCCACCGGATCTTCGAGAGTTATGATATGTTTTGGATAGGTTTCGTTGATCCTATCGAGAATCGCAGCGAGCGTAGTCGATTTTCCACTACCGGTAACTCCGGTAACAAGTATCAAGCCCCGCTGAACATCGGCAAATCCCTTTATGACATCGGGCAACTTCAACTGCTCGATATTCGGTATCTTGACCGGTATAATCCTAAATACCGCGCTAAGACCGTTCATCTGGTAAAAGACATTGGCGCGAAAACGGCTGTTTTCATCCAATACATAGGTAAAGTCGAGCGATTTGTGGGAGTGTAGCTTCTCTTGCATCTCCTCGTTCGTAATAGAGTTCACTATCCCCTCGACCTGTTTGGCGCTAAGGATGTTTTTGCTCGCTATCTTGAGATCTCCGTTGATTCTCATCCTCACCTGAGAACTGGCTTTGAGATGAAGGTCACTCCCCTTCTTGGCAACCATCGCATTGAGAAATTTGTTTAAAAGCTCTTTCATCGTTCCTCCAATTTTTCCATCATTTCGGCAAAAGCCTTTTCGAAGGCCTTCATCCCCTCTTCGAGAAGTCTTAATCTCGTCTCTTCAATAGATATCCCCGCCTTTTCCAGCTCTCTAAAGTAGCCATCTATCTCTTCCTGTGCAATGGGCAGTGCGGCGAGAGGGGGCTCTCCACTGTTTTCGAAAGCCTCTATAGTCTCCAGCGGAGCCGTATTCACACTGTGTGGAGCGTAGAGTTGTCTGATATAGTAGTCCGCAGGCAGATTGCCACCCTTGACACCGGTACTTGCGAAGAGTGTCCGGATACTCGGTGTATGGTTGCTCTCTATCAGATTGTATATGTCTGCTGCGTTCATGATACCGGTAAGAGAGCCAGGCATGCCCTTCTCCTGCAAAATAGGATCCAGAGCCCTGTCGAAACGGCTTACGAATACGCTTATTACAGCCTCTACACGCTCTCCACCGGTAGCTTCGAACTCATCTATGCCCGATTTCATCGCATCGAGACAGGCCCTCGCCTGCGAGGGGGAGAAGACCAGAGTCGCATTTACACAGATACCGTCTGCCAGAAGTTCCCTCATAGCCGCATAACCGGCCTCGGTGGCGGGTATCTTTATCATCACATTCGGTTCACCGACAGCTTCGAAGAGCCTTCTGGCTTCCCTGACGGTCTCTTCGGTATTGTTCGAGAGAAAAGGGTCCACCTCTATACTGATATAGCCTTCACTCCCTATATCGTAAACCCCTCTCAGGGCTATGGCGGCCTCTTTGATATCCGCTATCGCCAGCGCTTCATACTTCTCTTTTGCCGAAAGACCTTCGAGTGTAGATAGCTGCTCCCTGTATGCCGGAGACTCCATAATGGCCTTGGCGAAGATGGAGGGATTGCTCGTGGCTCCATTGACTATTCCTTTCTCCACCATCTCTACGAACTGCGTATGAAGAAAATCCCTCTCTATAAAATCCAACCACAGCGAAAAACCCAAATCGTCATCTATCATCTGCGTACTCCCATTCAAAATCTCTCCATCCGCCACAGCATCCGCCTTTCGAGAGTGCCTCCTTCAACTCCGAAAGAAATCTCTCTCTCGAAACCACCGTCGCTCCCATTCTCACAAGATGCTCCGTGACTACTTGGCAGTCCACAAAATCATAACCTCTTTCGCTTAAAACATCACTTAGGGCTTTGAGTGCTATTTTGGAGGCGTTTTTTTCTGCAGAGAACATCGACTCTCCGAAAAAAGCGGCGCCCAGACCTATACCGTAGAGTCCGCCGATGAGTCTCTCTCCTCTATACACCTCCACACTGTGCGCAAAACCCCTCCGATGCAACTGCGTATAAGCCTCCACCATTTCCTCACCGAGCCAGCTTCCCTCCTGCCCCGGCCTCTCTATCCGTGCGCAACTCTCTATGACCGAAGCGAAATCGTGATCGAAAAGCACTCTATATTCGCTGTTTCTCAAAACTCTGCGCAAAGATTTCGATATCTTCAACTCACGGGGATAAAGAAGGAGTCTCGGGTCGGGAGACCACCAGAGTATGGGGTCGTCGGGAGAGTACCACGGGAATATACCCATACTGTAGGCTTTCAACACTCTTTCCGGGTCGAGGTCGCCGCCATAGGCGAGCAGCCCCTCCTTCGGTGCGCCGGAAGGGTCCGGGAATGTATGGGCTCTTCCGAGAGGGAGAATACAGTAGCCCTCGTCATAGCTCGAAGACATGACGATACTCCGGCGAACAGACCCGAAAAGATCTGGTACTCCCACTATCTGCAGGAGTGTGAATGGTAGCCCTATTGCGAGACATCTTCACGAAAATGGAGCCTCACTCCATCATCCCCTTCCATCTTCACGACGACCTCTCCACCTTTTCTGAGTCTGCCAAAGAGTATCTCGTCCGTCAGCTTCTCCTTGATCTCCTCATCTATCAATCTGCCTATATCTCTGGCTCCGAACTCTTCAGCCCTGCATCTTCGGGCTATATATGCCGGCACCTCTTCATCCGTGACGATCACGATATTCCTAGAGGCCAGTTGCATATTGAGCTTCTCTATCTCTATCGAAACGATACGCTCCAGACTCTCTCTCTCCAGAGGGGAGAAGCGGATGATGGCACTGAGTCTGTTCCTGAATTCGGGAGAGAAGAAATCTTTCGTGGCTCTGTCGCTCTTGTCGGCCTGATTGCTCATGAAGCCCATCACATTGGCCTCTTTCGTACCGAGGTTGGAGGTCATTACCAGTATGACATTCCCAAAGTCGCTCACCTCTGCATTGTTGTCGGTCAGCCTGGCGCTATCCATCACCTGTAGAAGTATATTCATAATATCGGGATGTGCCTTCTCTATCTCGTCGAGCAGAAGTACGGTATGCGGATTTTTGCGTATTGCTTCCGTAAGCAATCCCCCCTGCTCATATCCGACATATCCCGGCGGTGCCCCTATGAGTCGGCTCACCGCATGCTTCTCCATATATTCACTCATATCGAATCTTTCGAAGTGGATATCGAGAGTCTCGGCAAGAGCCCGGGCCAGGGCGGTCTTGCCCACACCGGTAGGGCCTACGAAGAGGAAACTGCCTATGGGCACATTCTCTCTGTTGAGCCCTGCATATGACCTTTTGACGGCACGGACCACCTCCTCTATCGCCCCATCCTGTCCTACGATTCTTCTCTTGAGCCGTTCATCGAGCGCTCTGAGTTTTTCACTCTCATCACTGCTGAGCGTAGAGGGTGGAATCTTCATCAATTGCGAAAGCGTATGGGCTATATCCCTACGCGTCACCACCTCGTCCACCTTCCCCCTGAGCATGAAGCCCGCACCCGTCTCGTCTATTATATCCATCGCCTTGTCGGGCAGAAAGCGGTCGTGAATATATCTGACACTCAAATCCACCGCCGCTTCGAGAGCCTCGTCGCTGAATCTGATTCTGTGATACTTCTCGTATTTGGACTGAATACCTTTGAGTATGCGCAGAGTATCCTCCCTGCCCGGTTCATCCACATCTATTTTGGCGAAACGCCTCGAGAGGGCCTTGTCTTTGTCGAAGAAGTTGCGATACTCCTGATGGGTGGTTGCCCCGATACAGCGCAGTTCGCCCCTCGCCAGAGCCGGTTTGAGTATGTTGGAGGCATCCATGCTTCCGCCCCCCGTACTTCCCGCCCCGACAAGAGTATGGATTTCGTCGATGAAGACTATCGCACCCTCCGTACTCCCGAGCTCCTCTATGACACCCTTGAGTCTCTTTTCGAAATCGCCTCTATATTTGGTACCGGCCAGAAGCGTTCCCATATCCAGAGCGTATATTCTTGCATCCCGTACAGGCTCGGGCACACTCCCCTGCGCTATACGAAGAGCCAGCCCCTCCGCTATGGCCGTCTTGCCAACACCCGGTTCTCCAACGAGCAGAGGATTGTTTTTCTTCCTCCGGCAGAGTGTCTGCATCATCCTCTCTATCTCGCTCTCCCTGCCGATGACAGGGTCTATCCTGCCCTCTTTGGCCAGCGCCACCAGCTCGATGGTGAATTCATCGAGATTGGGAGTTTCGCTTCTCTTCTCTCCGCTCCTCTTCTCCTCTCTCTCGGCGGAGGAGGGGTGTGAGATCGCTTCCAGAATATCCACTATGCCTATACCCGCCCTCTGCATGAGATAGGCTGCATAACTCTGCTTCTGCTCCCTTATCGCCGCTATCATGTTACCGATGGTCGCCTCTTTGCGACCGGCGGCCTGAAGCTGGTTCATCATCTGATTGACCGTTCTCGAAAGCGCCAGAGTCTCCATAGGCTCACTCTCTCCCTCGACAACCGGCACATTGGCCTTCAGATGCATCACTATCTCTTTTTTCATCTTCTCCGTATCGGCACCGAGAAGCTCCATCAGCATGGAACCGGCCCTGCTGGAGAGAATGGCCAGGAATACATGCTCTATCGTGAGATACTCGTGATGCTTGTGTTTGGCATATTCGACCGCTCTCATAAAGACCTTGTTCAATTCGACACTTATCATCTCATATATCCTCTTCCATCGTAGCAAGAAGCGGGAAACCGCTCTCTCTGGCCGCCATCTTTACCTGTTCCACCTTCGTCTGGGCTATCTCGAAAGTGTATATACCACATACGGCACTGCCTTTTTCGTGGACGGTCCACATTATCTCTTCCGCCTCCATACGCTTTTTATGAAAAATTCTCTCGAGTATTTCGACTACGAACTCCATCGTAGTGTAGTCGTCGTTGTGCAGTATGACTCTATACATCGAAGGCTCTTTGAGTTCGATATCACTCTCCACCTCCTCTTCGATTTTCGGCAACGATACTCCTTTTGCTACAATAGTTCTTGTTTCCAAACCGGCAAATGCGCGGCTTAGCCAATTTATTATACATATTTTCGAAGGAAATGCAAGTGAAAAGAGCCATATTCGTCACCGCCACCGGCACGGGAGTGGGAAAAACTTTCGTCTCGCTGCGTCTGCTCGAACTCTTCGCCTCGAGAGGATATTGCGTCGGTGCGGTCAAACCTCTGGAGACGGGAGTGCAGGATATACCCCGAGACGCTCAGAAACTTCTGAATCT
The DNA here is from genome assembly GCA_913054475.1 of uncultured Nitratifractor sp. Lineage (GTDB taxonomy): Bacteria > Campylobacterota > Campylobacteria > Campylobacterales > Sulfurovaceae > Nitratifractor. Next base: position 2,123 of record CAJXJF010000009.1, on the reverse strand, counting down.
CTGCAAGCGCCACAACGACGCTTTCGCAACTTTGGAGCCTGCCGACCTCTGTGCCTATACCTTCCCCCTGCCGGCGGCACCTTTTTGTGCGGACAGTGCTGGGGTGATAGAGGAGGATGCGATATTCGCCAAAATAGAGGAGATGGCATCCAGATGCGAGATACTTCTCATAGAGGGTGCGGGAGGACCGCTCGTCCCCATCACGAAAACTCTATATATGATAGATATACCGAAGGTCACAGGTGCCCACACTCTGCTCGTGACACCCTCTCGTCTGGGCTGTATAAACGAGACTCTTTGCGCCATGGAGGTACTGGAGTCGAGGGCTGTGGAGTATGAGTGGTGCATCAATATCCATGAGGATGCGGATAGTTTCGATAGAGTGAGCAGACCCTTTTTCGACAGCCATTTTCCGGGCTGGATAGAGAGCGGCGGCGGATTGGAGCGTTTCGCAGACAAGATACTCGAAAGTTCGTAAAGTGCTTTTGACTATAAAAGTCTAAACTCATAGTATAATTGCGCCATGAAAAAGATTGAGATATCCAACGAAGCCATTCTTCCCACGAGATACGGAACTTTCACAATACAGGCCTTCAAGGAGGGATGCAAAGAGCATCTGGCACTCTATACACAACCGCTGCCTGAAATTCCCATCGTCAGAGTCCACTCCGAATGTCTTACCGGAGACACGCTCGGTTCGATAAAATGCGATTGCGGCGAACAGCTTGCAGCGGCTTTGCAACTCATAGCCAAAGAGGGTGGAATGCTCATCTACCACCGTCAGGAGGGGCGCAATATCGGACTGCTCAACAAGGTAAACGCCTACGCTCTTCAGGATAGAGGCTACGATACGGTCGAAGCCAACCATCAACTCGGCTTCGCCGCGGATGAGAGGACATACGATATCGTCGAGAGCATACTGGAACATTTCGGCATAGAGAAGATGAAACTGCTTACGAACAATCCGAAAAAAATCGAATCGCTCAAGAGTGTGGAGATTGTAGAGCGTATTCCTCTCACCATCGAACCCAATCCATATAATGAAAAGTATCTGCGCACCAAAAAAGAGCAGATGGGACACCTGCTTTGAACACTCGACGAGAGATTATCGAAAAGGCCATCTCCACCATCCCCCGCTCCTCGGAGCTCTTCGGAGACAAAACGCTCGATAGATTACTCATCTTTTCCGATACTCTGCTGGAGTGGAACAGCGTACACAATCTCAGCGGCGTCGAAGATATGCAGAGCCTGGCGGAGAATATCGCAGACTCCCTATATCCTCTCTCCTTCGTGGAAAAAGCGCGAAATCTCCTCGATATCGGTACAGGAGCCGGTTTCCCCGGACTTCTGCTCGCTTCCGTTTGGGACGATATGGAGTGTGTACTATGCGAGCCCATAGCCAAAAGGAGCTCCTTCCTCAGATTCTGCGCCATGCAGATGGGGCTTGAAAATGTCGTTGTCGAGAGAAAGAGGGTCGAGGAGTTGGAGTATCCGCCATTTTCCATGATAAGCAGCAGAGCGGTAACGGACCTCTCGATCCTGCTCGATATCTGCTCCCGGCTGATAGACGACGATACGGAACTTCTACTCTACAAAGGCTCCAGAGCACAAATGGAGCTCGACAAGATTACCGATGCGAAGAGCTATGAGATAGTCACGAGGGGAAAGAGGAGATATCTCTACAAAAAGAGAGCGAAAAGATAGACTCGGCACAAAAAAGCACACAACGCTATCCCAGCCGAAGCATATTTTGAAAATGCCTCTATTCTGACCGCAAAAGGAAAGTACTCGACCCAATACTATCACCCTTTCATAAAATATGCAGTCGCAACGACTACTCAGCGAGACGGCGAAAATCGAAGTTATGCTCTATGCAAGATTTTACCGGCGACTGAAGTCGCCGCCCCATAGAATGCGTCGCCGTTTTGGGGCCGCGACTTTAGTCGCGGAATAGACATCGGAGTTTATAAGGCTGACTATCGCTTTGAAATGAAGAAGTCCATCTACTTGGAGCCGCGACTTCAGTCGCGGAATCGTGTCGGAGTCCATAAAACTCGCCATCGAAATAGAAAGCGAAAGTCCATCTACCATCTATGCGGGGCTGAAGCTTCCGACTCCTTTGG
>CAJXJF010000008.1 GCA_913054475.1 uncultured Nitratifractor sp. | reverse complement strand
AGTGGTGATATTTCAGGGATTCAGGCTGCTCTATTGTGAGTGGGTGTAGCTATTGGGGCGTTATAATCCTATGCGTTTTATCGAGAAGGGGTGGGAGTGGGAGAGTCTTTCTATCTGGAGTAGGAGTTTTTGTCTCCCTGTAATTTAAGTTGTCACTGCGATAGGTCGGACATTCTATTACCTCCTTTATTTGGATAGAATTACAGATATTTTTCATATCACTCAAGAAAAGGGTATAAATGAATCTGACAATTCTCTTCGGTGCTTCCAGTTTCGAGCATGAGATAAGTATCGTAAGCGCCATTACGCTGAAAAAGATATTATCGACTCACAATCTGAAATTCATATTCGTTTCTGCTGAGAGAGAGTTTTATCTCATAGAGGCGGAAAAGATGAAATCAAGCTATTTCAGCTCTGGTGGATATAGAGAGAGTAGAGTGCTTCATATCGAAAAAGGTGGATTTTTCTATTATACGGGTCTTCTTGGTAATAAAAAAAGTAAAATCGATACGGGAGTCGTACTCAATCTGATACATGGCAGAGACGGTGAAGATGGCAAGATGGCATCGATTCTCGATTTTTATGAGATCCCCTATATCGGACCCGGAATCGAGGCCTCCGTTTTGAGTTATAGCAAAAGATTGAGCAAATGTTTCGCTCACTCTCTGGGTATCGATACGCTTCCCTATACAGTGCTCGAGAGAAATGGGAGTAGGGAAATAGAGTTCGACTATCCTGTCATTGTAAAGCCTGTACATCTGGGAAGTTCGATAGGGGTGAGTATCGTTCACAGCGACTCCGAGTTGGACTATGCGCTCGATGTGGCGTTCGAGTTCGATAGCGAAGTTCTGATCGAACCCTTCGTGGAGGGGATAGCTGAGTACAACATTGCCGGATGTAAAACATCGGTATGGGAGCTATCTATAGTCGAAGAGCCCCAAAAGGAGGAATTTCTGGATTTTGAGAAGAAATATATGGATTTTTCGAGAGATAGCAGAGTAAGCGAGGCTGCAATCGACAACTCTATAAAGAGTGCCTTGGAAGAGTCTTTCAAAAAAATATACGAACCCCTCTTCGAAGGGAGTATCATCAGATGTGATTTCTTCATTCACGAGGGAAGAGTCGTGCTCAATGAGATAAACCCGATTCCAGGCTCTATGGCGAACTATCTATTTGACGATTTCGAAAATATGCTCGAGAGGCTCGCCGCGCATCTACCCAAAGAAAAGTGGATAAAGATCGACTACAGATATATCCACTCGATTCAGAATGCCAAAGGCAAAGCCTGATGCCAGCTTGTATAGCGCTTGTTTAGAAGAGATCCGGCATCGAAGTCGCAGTGGTGGGGGGAGGGGTGACTCTCTTTTCGCTCTTTGGCGGTAGCGGGGAGCTCTTTATTCTCCTTTGCGGAGTGTCGGTATAGTTTTTGTGATAACTCTTTGTGTCGGGCTTACTCTTTTTCCTATACTGTTTTTTTATCTCCTCTCTATGTCTCTTCAACTCTTTCTTGATCTTTCTCTTTCTCTCTCTCCTTATCTTCTGAATGGTTTTTTGCCTGATTTTCTCTTGCTCTTTCATCATACTTTGCTCCCTCTTGGTCATCTCTGGTTCGAGGTATCCTAGGGTGACCATACTCTCTACAATCTTCCTGAAAGTCGGTACGGCAGAGCTGGATGCGAAGTGGTATTGAAAATTTTTCGGCTCTATTACGAGGACGCCGATTGTATAGCGCTTGCCCCTCTTGTCGTTCGCAAAACCGAAAAACGAGCTGTTGTATTTTTTGGAATATTTGTTATGTTCCGCTATATGGGCGGTTCCCGTCTTTCCACCAATCTCGAGACCATGAAAGATAGCCGCTTTTCCCGTCCCCTCGTTTACGACTTTTTTGAGTATCTTTTTGATACTATGTGCAGTCTTCGCACTTATCGCCCTCGATTTGCTGTCTCTATCGTTGAGCCTATATCTCTTTCCATCTGCAGATTCAAGATAGTCCACCACGGAAGGTTTCAGAATGATTCCATCGTTGTTGAAAGCGCCATAGGCTCTTAGAAGCTGTATGAATGTGGCTTTCATACCGTAGCCATAGGATTGGGTCGCTTTGTTGACTTTATTTTCCAGAAGCTTGGCGGATCTGATTAGTCCTTTTGACTCTCTATAGAGATCTATTCCGCTGGCTTTGGAGAAACCAAAGCGCATGAGACCACTGTGCATCTCTCTGCCGTTGAGTTTCCACCCGATTTTCGTTATACCGATATTGGATGAATGCACTATAATATCTTCGGCTGTCAGAGAGTCGAAGGGTTCGTCATCCGTTATTGTGAATCGTCTGCTGATTGCCATTCTTCCATTTTGCGTATCAAACCAGCTTTTTGGCTTCACTTTGCCAAGCTCCATAGCGATGGAGAGAGTTACGGGTTTCATAACCGAACCGGGCTCATAGGCATATTCCGACACTTTTGGAATCAGCTTGTATATCTCATCTTTGCCTATATTCGATGGATCGTATCTTTCGCTGCTGCAAAGCGCTATAATCTTACCCGTAGAGCTCTCCATGACGGCCGCTACTATCTCGGAGGCCTCTGTAATCTTTTTCATTTTATCAACGATTTTTTCCGTGTATCTTTGCAGGTCGAGAGATATATTTAGATGTAGAGAGTAGCCGTCTCTTCTAAAAACCCTTATGCTCGAACGATTTCTTACAATTGTACCGGAGACATCTCTCATCCCCTTGATATAGCCGTCTTTTATATCTGCGAGATATTTTTCATATCTTCTTTCGAGCCCTTTTATGCCGATGTTTCTGAAATATCGTTTACTCTCGAGAGTCCTAGTGTATCCAAGGATGGGAGAGAGCGTGTCTTTGAGGGGAAATATTCTCTTTTCCCCGTTTTCTCTTATATCCAGTCCATATAGTACATCTTCGCCTCTGGAGTTGGCCACTCTTCTGAAGACACCCAGCTTCATCAGTTTCCTAGAGAGTGTCTTCAGGAATACAGCTGTCTCGGCATCTATATTTCTCGATAGGGTGACCCTGACGGTTCTCTTTTTCATCTTCTCCTGTCGTCTTTTGCCTTCCATCATTTTCTTTTTCACCGTTTTTTCGTCAATCTTACTATATATGGAAAAGAGTTTGACAAATAGCGGCATCTTCTGTGGTTTTATACTTTTGTAGTATATGCTTGCACTATAGATTTTCTCCGAACGACTAAGTGTAAAGCCGTCTGCCGATATGATGGCTCCTCTTAGTGCGCGCTCATAGTGTGTAGAGCTATGAGAAGGCAACTTCCTCTTAGATGAGAGAGTTTCATAGACTGAATTCAGGAAGATACCCATAAGCAGGAAAATTATTGAAAACAGTGTTAGCAATTTGATAACCCTCTTTCTCCTGAACTCTTTGGCTTCCATACTCTTCCCGACCTAAATTTTTTTACAATTTTAGTGGATTCTATCTTCAATTAGAATATAATTGCACTCTATTCATACTAATTAATAAAAAAAGAAGTGAAGATGACTGACAAAGCTCTCTTTATAGCAGTTATGGCATTGCTAACCATATCTTTGATTGCGACCTACTCCCTATCGACTTTTACTGTACTCTATTATGGTTATGGAGATTTTCATTTTTTCACCAAACAGCTCATTGCCGTTATAGTGGGAGTTGGCGCAATCTATCTGCTTAGTGGAATCGATCCCGATAGGTGGTTCTTGCCGATAGGATTTACGATTTTTATCGTCTCGTTTATCGCGATGTTGTTCATGCCCTTTATGCCCGAATCACTGGTAAAGTCGGTTTTGGGTGCCAAGCGTTGGATACATATAGGATTTATATCCATAGCGCCTGTGGAGTTTTTCAAGATAGGTTTTGTCTTTTTTATAGCCTGGAGTTTTTCGCGAAGGGTGATCCATCATGGAAAACTGCCTCTATCCGACGAGTTGAAGATTATAGCACCGTATCTTTTCGTACTTGGGGTCGCAATCGTAATGATAGCCATATTTCAAAAAGATCTCGGACAGACCGTGCTTATAGCGATTACTTTGCTATTTCTTTTTATTATGGCGGGAAGGAGTTTGAAACTTTTCGCTTTTTTTATAGTTCTGGGTCTATTGGCTGTCGTAGTTCTTATATTGGCAGCACCTCATAGGGTTCAAAGAATCAGAAGTTGGTGGTCAACTGTTCAAGATGGTTTTTTGGGCTTTTTCCCTTCCGAGTGGGTTTCCTATCTTCGAGTGCCGGAAGTCAAAGAGCCCTATCAGATATCCAATTCTCTAAATTCGATATGTAATGGAGGTTATTTCGGTCAAGGATTGGGCGACGGGCAGTTCAAGCTCGGCTATCTGAGTGAGGTACATACGGATTTCATTCTTTCTGGGCTGAGTGAAGAGCTTGGCTACATCGGACTCTTTCTCGTTACTTCGCTCACTCTCTTTATCATCGCTCGTCTCTTCATCATAGCATCGAGATTGCAAAGATCCGACTATTATCTTTTTACGGTCGGTGTGGCATTGACTATCGTTTTTGCATTTATCATAAATAGTTACGGCATTTCGGGCATAACGCCAATCAAGGGCATAGCGGTACCTTTTCTCAGCTACGGAGGTTCGCAGATAATCGCGAACTGCATAAGTATCGGTATGGTTCTCATGATTTCCAAAAAGGCTGACAAGGGTTTGAGTAAAACAGATTCAGACAGTGACAGGCAGAGAGCTGCAAAGGAGGATAAAAAGAGTGCAGAGGATCTTAGGGCACCTTATACTCGACACTCTTGATAATCTGCTCTTCTGTCCATATATACTCTTTGAGCGTTACCACCTTGGAGCAGTCTCTTTTTGCCAGTCTGAGTATGAGCTCGACCTTCACTATATCTCCACTCTCGAGAGAGGGAACTCTATATTCGAGCTTCAGACTCCCTTTTGCAGGCAGATTGTGAGCGATGGTTTCAGTCGCAGTGGCGGGGATATTGATTCTTTTGCCATTTTTTTTGAAGATATAGGCGAAGTAGCTCTTTCTATCCTCTTCGGGAGAGTTCTTGTAGTTCGACCATATCTTTTTGTCGCCTCTAAGAACTGAGACTCTCAGATATTTGGCTCTTGCCGGTTGTATAATCAAGGGATGTGGCATTTTGTTTACGAGTGTCACCATAATCGTATTAGCCTTGCTTGTAACTGCTATATCGACACCCTTTTTTCTGAAATTTTCATCTCTTATGCCCGGGAATCTGTGACTCATATGCTCCGTTCTGTTCTTGTGATTGAGCTTTTCTACTCCCCCGGGGAGCATAGGCATATGGCACTTTATACACTCTTTGCTATCCTCTCCAGGCTTCATCGCTTCAAATATGGTAGTGTTGAAGTCGTTGAGTTTGTGGGAATGGCACCCCTTGCAGGCGTTTGCACGATAGATGGGGCTGTGTAGGGCAGAGTGCTTGTCGTTGTGATCTGGATCTTTGAGAGAGCCAAAAAGTGAAGGTTTGTATCCTTCGGCCTGTTTTGCCGGTAGGTTTATATTGAATTTGTGAGACTCTTTGACATAGGCTATAGTATGGCAGAAGTAGCAGGATACGGCATCGGTATGCGTTACATTCGAAGGGTCGGGAAAGGCATTACCACTTAGAATATCGCTCATATTGTTAGCTGCAGGCATGTGACACACGGCGCATTCGTATCTCTTTGGAGATGCTTTTAGGGCAACCTCTCTATGTAGTTCATCTGTAAAGAAACCCTTCGAGTGTGCGGACATTCTATATTCATCATATATCTTTTCGTGACACTCTTTGCAAGATTTGTTACTTTTATATTCGGCAGCTTGCACACCTTGTATGGCAAGAAGCAGAAGAATCAAGACTATTCTCATTTTACCCTCACAGTTTATCGAAAAAACCTCGATTTTCTCGATAAACCGTACCCCCCCGAGGGGGAGATACAAAAAGGTTGGGATTATGCTCCCGGAACTTCCTGACGATGCTCTACAGAATATGTAAAGGTAGGAGTGGTCAGGTTGTAGATATATTTGACGAACTCGCCTGTATCGGACTTATAGACACCGATTCTTCCAGTCGTCCACTCGGAGATGAATGTCCACTTGCCGTGATTTGCAGGCTCTGCGTGCAACAGTCTGGGCTGTACGGGCTTGGCCACTTTCTTGCCGGGTTTGGCTGTATAGGTGAGGATCTTCTCTTTGGAGAGTTTGGAATCCATCTCTTTGGCACCAGCGTTTTTATACTGAGTGGCATCCCAAGTTTGGAGTATTTTTCCTGTATGTGCATCTATGAGGTGACCCTCCTTCTTGCCGACTTCGATGATTCTGTCGGTTTTGAGAGTCTGCTTATTGATGAGATAGACCTTGTTGTAGTTGGCGCTACCACCAAGTACACAGTCGGACCAGAGATACGGAGTATCTTTGCTGGTACCTACGAAGAGTCCGCCGCCTGCCGTAGGAACATGAGCTACAACTTCGTTCTTCATATTCCAGATAACGACATCACCCACATTCATGCTGTTTGTTGCATTGAGCTGACCATACTCTTTGTTGTACCAAGAGCTTCCCTGACCGGGGTGAGGCTTGGTGCCGGGTCCTGTATAGACCTTAGCGGCGAGTTTTTTGGTTTTGAGGTCAATTACACCCATGAGGTCACTACCCTGAGAAGCGACATATACGAATCTACCGACCTGCTTGCCTTCGTTCTCGAATGCGTCGTGGAGAATTTTACCGATATTGGGAATATCCCCAACGATCGGGAAGTCCGGCTTGCTATAGTCTACAATATACACATGTCCGCCATCTTTGAGTGCAAACGAGAAGTAGGGAGCGTAAGGAGTATCGGCTATGTATGCTACACGGCTGGGTCCAATATTTCCGTCGGGATCGATAACGCTGGAAGTGGGGAAGACTTTCAGAGGCTCGAGAGTCTTGGCATCACAGAGCACGGCTCCACCAGGGTTATAGTTACCGGCCATTACATATTTACCGTCGGGAGAGACAGCCAGACCTCTGGACTCTTGACCGACCTGAACGCTGGCTATGGCAGGCTGACCAGGAGCATTGAGATCGAACATTGTCAATCTACCAGAGCGGCTGATGGAGTATGCATATCTGGGCATTCTCTTGTTGGTCACGGTAACATGGACAGCAAATCCCGCCTTGTGTCTGGAGAGAACCTTGCCCGTAGTACCATCGATGAAGTCAACCAAAGAGGCATCACGCTCTGTAGCGAATACGATATCTTTCACATCCTTCACATCGACAGGAGAGGGATATTTCTTGAAGAGAGCTTCTCTGTCTGCAAGCTTCTTCCATGTCTTTTTGACATCTTTGAGCGAGAGTTTGAGCTCTACGGTGTTTTTCCAATTCATCAACCAATCGACCATGCCTGCGGCATCGTCTCTGCTGAATGTGTGCTTCCATGAGGGCATGGCAGTACCAGGTCTGCCGTTTAATATTGTATCAACGAGCATCTGCTTGTTTTTCTTCTTCAGGGCCTTGGGCCTGAGATCCAGACCGACACCACCTTGGTGGATGGGTCCGTGGCAGCCCTGACACTCTTTTTCGTACATTTTTCCGAAATTCATTTTGGATGTACCTGCATTTGCTACCGTCATAGCAAGAGATACTGCCGCTGCATAACTAAGTACAGTTCCTATTCTCATCTCTTCTCCTTTTGCTTGATTATTAAGATGTTTTTTATCGAACCGACCGGAGCGAACTCCGGCACCTCCAGCACTTTCTGGATTTTAGCAAATAGTAACTTTTAGAAATATGATTTTTATCAACCTTTAAAAAATATTTTTTGTTTTGAAACGCTTTTTCACAAAAAGGTAGAGTCGGCATATCGGCAAAATTGTCAATCAGGATAGAAAATTTTGTCAACTTCTTGCAGCTTCTCCTCGATACTTTCCCTTCTCTTGTCCCATCGGTGTCGGCAGAATCCCTTTTGGGCTTGCGTAGTCTCATTATTCGAGGGGAAGGCGAAGTGTGGCGACCGCTCCTTTTTTGTCTTTTCTGTTTTTGAGGGTGACGGTAGCCCCAAGAGCGTCGGCGGCACTCTTGACGAGAAAGAGTCCCAGCCCCGTTCCCGGTGAGTTTCTGCTTCGCTTGAAGGGAGAAAAGAGATCCGCCGACTCATCCACTCCTGGACCTTCGTCTCTTATGCTTAGAATGAAAGTGTCGTTTTTGATGTGGCTGTTTATCTTTATAACCGCTCCTTCTGGAGAGAATCGTAGAGCGTTTTGAATCAGATTCTGCAATATCTGAGTGAGTAGAAGAGGCTGGATTCTGATATGCAGTTTTGCCGGATGGAGGTTTACTTTGAGCCTTTTGCCATCGTTTCGGGCAAGTAGAGCGTAATCTTTCGCCTTCTCCCCGATAAAGGAGATTATATCTGTCTCCACCGCCTTTTCAAACTGGGCTCCCTCCGCTCTACCAAACTCGAGAATCGATGTGACTGTACGATTCATCTGGTCTATGGAGGCTATAGAGTCCCTGAGAGCTTTTTCCATATCTTCGATACTCTTCTCCTTTTTTATGAGGGCGAGCTGATTTTTGGCCCGCATGACAGCCAGCGGTGTCTTCATCTCATGAGCGGCTCCTATGAAGAGCTCCTTCTTGTATTTCAAAAAAGTGCTGATTCTCGCCAGCAGCTGGTTGACGGATTTACCAAGAGGATAGAACTCCACAGGTATGCGCCAAAGTTCGAGCGGCTCGAGGATATTTTCGTTCATTTTGGCTATTTGGTCCGAAAAGTAGCGTATGGGTGAGAGGAGCATGCGGGATATGATGAAGGCATACAGGATGATGATGGCCATCGTTATACCGTTTAGCAGGATGATACTTCTAAGCATACTCTCCTTCATCTTCATCTGTTGGGTGATATCCTTTTTGAGAACGAGATATTTCTGTCTGCTGAAATCGTAGGGGAAATAGGCTACGATGAAATATCTCTTCCCCTCTTTCATCCTCTTCGTATATGGGGGGCGATAGTTGGCATCGGGAGAGTACTCTATTTTGGCCTCTATATCGAGAGTCTTTTTCAATATGCTCTCTTGGGTCAGAAGCGCCTTTTCCAGATCGTCGTATTTGGCGAAAAGGTATTGCGATTGTCTAAAGAGCGAATTCTCCATCTCCCTATCTATATCGTAACTGATATATTTGTAGAGTATTAGGGAAAAAAAGAGGATCAGCACCGCCATTGCGGTACTGAGTTTGATGAGAAAATTGACTCTTATGCTTTTCGAGGGAAGCAAAATCTGTAACCCCGTCTTCGTACCGTCTCTATCGTGGTTATACCAAGAGGTTTGTCCATCTTCTGTCTTATCTGATTTATGGCCACCTCTATCACATTGGGGGTCACCAGTTCGGGCTCTTCCCAGATTGCATCCAGAAGCTGCTCCTTGGATACTATCTGATCCTTATGCATGGCAAGATGTGTCAGGACCTCGAAAGGTTTCCCCTTCAGCTCTATCACCTCTCCGTTGTAGATTATCTTCTCCTCTTCGGGGTTGATGACGAGCTCGTCAATCTCTATGATATTGCTTCCGCCAAATCTGAGCTTGGCTTCGATTCGCATAAGCAGAATTTCGAAATCGAAAGGTTTTTTGATGTAGTCGTCCGCTCCGGCCTTGAGAGCTTCGATCTCACTCTCTTTGTCATCTCTGGCCGAAAGTACGATAACAGCCGTCTTGGAGCGCTTCTCCTTGATTTCGGGAATGAGCTCTATACCGTTACCATCGGGCAGCATCCAGTCCATCAGAACCAGATCGTAGTTGCGGATGTCCAGATAGTATCTGCCGTCGTTGAGGTTTTCCGCTATATCGTTTTGATATCCGTACTCTTTCAGACCTTCGGCCAATGTCTTGCTAAGTGTCACTTCATCTTCTATAATCAATATTCTCATCTTTGTGTGCCTTTACTCAATTTAAGATTTTTTTAATTATATCACAAAAAGGGAGGCTTTGGGGAGTCAAAGGACAATCTATCGAGGAAAAACGGTGAAAAATCGGATATGATGAAGAGTCAGTATATCCACTCTTGCGAGAGTGAAACCGTACACTCCGAGAGGATATCGGGTTTGCGGATGGAGATACGGAGTCTGTCGATATTTGGAAATTTCGTTTTCAAGAGCCTTTCGATTCCGATAAGAGCATCTTCAAGCAATCCGTAGGACTCTTGGACTATATGCTCTTTCGTCAATCTGCAGACTTCCGCATAGTCTATGAACTTGCCATCGGCATATCTGTAGAGCAGAGAGATATCGATCTCCACTTTCTGCGGGGAGAGCCTCTCCTCTTCGAGTATGCCGATGATGGCTTCGAAAGAGAGAGCTTCGATATCTATCTTCAAACTACTCTCTCCTCCTCTTTTCGTATGAGTCTGAGGAGGTTGGGGATATGTTTGTAAAATATAATGAAAGATATTATCAGCAGAGGTGAGTGCGAAGCGATTGAGGGAATTCCTTCTGGATAGAGTATATAGGAAGCCACAATCAGAACGAAGAGCGCGATGAGAGAGGAGAGAGAGGAGATTTTCAGGAGCTTGGCCGATGCGAACCATACCGCGAAGGCTATCGATGCCGGTATGGGCAGCAGCAGCAGCAGAACCCCGAAACCGGTGGCTACCCCCTTGCCCCCCTCGAAATTGAGAAAAGGTGTGAAACAGTGCCCTATGACGGAGAGCAGAGCGACCATCCAGACTACCGAGGGCGATGCTCCAAGCAACATCGCGGCGAGGGTGACGACCACACCCTTGAGGGCATCAAGCAGCAGTGTGGCCGCCCCGAGTTTTTTCGCCAGCGCTGGATTTCTGCTCTTGAGGACGCGAAGAACATTCGTGGCACCTATATTGCCGCTACCCTCCTCCATGACATTGACTCCGCCTATATATTTCGCCAGCAGATAGCCAAAGGGAATGCCTCCGATCAGATATGCGGCGAGATAGAGTTGGATATTCATATATGTAAAAAGTTCCATTATGCTTCCATTCGCTTAGATTATTTACCGATATTTTAACCAAAATTATGCTACTTTCACAAAAATTATAATCAAATTGCAGAAGTGGGGTTGGGATGGACGATATCGACTATCGAAAAGAGATCGAGAGGCTCAAGAGTGAGCTTGATGTGACCGTTGCGGTGCACTACTATCAGAGAGACGAGGTTTTCGAACTTGCAGACATCAAGGGTGACAGCCTCGAGCTTGCCAGAAAGTGCCAGCAGGATGAAAAGGAGTGGGTCGTATTTTGCGGTGTGGGCTTCATGGGGCAGAGTGTGAAGGTCATAGCGCCTCACAAGAGGGTACTCATGCCGAAAGTGGCGTGCTGTTCGATGGCGAGAATGATAGACAGCAGCTATTTCGACGACAGTGTGGATTTTATGGTGCGGCACGGGATAGATAGAGAGGATATCATGCCCATAACCTATATCAACTCGGATGTGGATATCAAGGCCAAAGTCGGAAGAATGGGCGGGATGGTCTGTACGAGTTCGAACGCTCCCGTTATAATCGAGAAGGCACTATCCAGCGGAAAGAAGATACTTTTCGTACCGGATAGATGCCTAGGGCAGAATGTTGCCAGGCAGATGGGAGTCAAGTCCTGTGTCATAGGAGAGGAGGGGTGTGAACCGAAAGATGCCGATATTATCTGTTTCGACGGATTTTGTTCCGTTCATCAGCTCTTCACCGTATCGGATGTGGAGTTCTACAGGCGCAGATATCCCGGAATAAAGATAGCCGTACACCCGGAGTGTGATCCTTCGATTACGGAGATAGCGGACTTCACGGGTTCCACTTCACAGTTGATAGAGTATATAAAGGGGCTGGACGAAGAGCAGAAGGTGGCGGTTGGAACGGAATACAATATGGTACACAGGCTCCGTCCCAAAAATACATATATACTCTCTTCGACCAAGCCGGAGTGTCCGACCATGAATGAAACCACCATCGAGGATCTCTATCGTACTCTGAAGTCTATAGAAGATGGTGAACCCATCAATGAAATTTTCGTTGACGAAGAGACGGTACACTATGCGAGAGAGGCGCTGGAGAGAATGTTGGCGATATGAAGCCGTTACGCTATTGAAAGGATAGAGAGTTATGAAAGCCGTTCAGATGCTGAAAGAGGATTTTGTGAGGGCTCTCGTGGCCGAGGATGTCGGGAGGGGAGACCTTTTCGCCCGTATAGGAGAGTCCAGGCCGGTGAGAGCCTATGTAGTGGCCAAAAGTGATGGTATTTTTGCGGGCAGAGAGTATCTCGAAGTCCTGGGAGCGATATTCAATATCGATATAGAGTGGATGATTCGGGATGGAGAGCCGTTTGAAAGAGGTAAAAAGATTTTCGAGCTCTATTGTGAGGACTCCCGCTCTCTGCTCTCACTGGAGAGGAGCATACTCGATATCGTACTGCACGCTTCCGGTATAGCCACGATGACGAGAAGCTATGTGGATAAGATAGCGCAGTACGACTGTATTTTGCTCGATACGAGAAAGACAAGACCTATGCTTAGAGAGTTCGAGAAGTATGCCGTACGCTGTGGCGGCGGAGTCAATCACAGGATGGGGCTGGATGACTGTCTGATGCTCAAAGATACCCATCTGGGGATTATAGAGGACCTCGATGCCTTCATGAAGGAGATGCGCAGAAAAATACCCTTCACCTCCAAGGTGGAGATCGAGTGTGAAGATATGGAGATGGTGAAAAAGGCTATGAAGGCAGGAGCGGATATCGTGATGTGTGACAATATGAGTATAGAGGAGATAGTGGAGGTGGTGAAGTACAGGGAGAGCTTCTATCCCCACATCCTGCTCGAAGCGAGTGGAAATATCACACTCGAAAACATCGAAGAGATAGCCGAGAGCGGGGTTGACGCCATAAGTTCGGGAAGTATCATACATCAGGCTAGATGGCCCGACCTCTCCATGCGAGTGATGGGTTGATGTTCGAATACGATTCCATCGTTGGAGAGAAGGAGAGAAAAAGCTTCGCACAGCTTATCTCCGGGTATCGCAGGATCACGGTCGTATCCTGCATAAATCCCGACCTTGGCGCCATAGGAACTTCTCTGGGGATAGCACATATACTCGCAAGAGAGGGATGGAAGGTCGAGGTGGTGAATCTCTCCGGAAATCTTCCCAGGTGCATGGACTTCGTAGTCGGTTTCGACAAAATCGGAAAGAGGATCAGCTACTCCGATTCGCTGCTTATTAGCTGCAACTGTAGAAGTCCAGAGCGATTGGGGCTGGATGATATCTCTATGCGTACCCTGGTCAATATAGACCACCATCCCGGCAACACGATGTTCGCCCATTTGAATATCGTCGCTCCGGAGGCGGCATCGAGTTCCGTGCTTGCCGCGGCTCTTTTGCAAGCGCTATACGGTCTGGATAGAGAGTCGTCGACGGCGTTTTATGCCGCACTGCTTGCGGATACGAAAAGTTTCACTACCAGCAGTGTGGGGAGAGAGACCTTCCTCGTGGCTGCAGGACTGATAGAGGAGGGGTGCGATCCATATCTGGTCGCCCGGAATCTGACGAAGCGTCGCTCTCTGGCGTCCATGAGAATTCTCGGCAGAGCTCTTGAGTATCTGCGACTCCGCCTGGAGGGGAGGGTGGCCCTTGTCGTTTTGGATGAAAAGGATATGCAGGAGTGTGGAGCCGAATATTCCGACCTGGAAGGTATAGCCGATACGGCCTGCTCTCTGGCAAGTGTCGAAATAGGGCTTGCGCTTGTGCGACGAAAAAACGAATGCAGGATTTCGATGAGGTCCAAAGGTGTCGATATAAGTGTTGTCTCCGAGAAATACGGAGGTGGAGGACATAGGGTCGCGGCGGGATTTGCGCTGGCACCAGATGAGTGTAGAGATATTGAAAAGAGACTTCTTTCCGATATGGAAAGAGTACTAAAAAAGGAGTTTGAATAGATGGGAAGAAGATATGTATATGGCAGGAGAAAAAGGTCGAAAGCGCCTCTACTCATGTTTTTGATAATGCTTGTTGCAGCGGGTGCCGGTTTTATATATTTCTCTCCGAAATTCGAGAGAAATCCACCCTCCATAACTCTGCCCGATAGAGTCTTTTGGAGCAAAAGCAGTGGGCAGCCCATTTCCGTCAGGCTCGAAGACGATAGCGGTCTGAAGAGTTATCAGGTGACATTGAGTGACGGAGAGAGAGATGTGGTGGTGAGCTCGGGTACTTTTACCATAGCCAAAAAAGAGGCTCTCATCTCCGTAGATATCCCAGAGCATAGCAGCCTCGATACGAAAAGAGACAACTGGACCATGACGGTGCTCGTGAATGATACAAGTATGTGGAATCTACTCAGAGGCAACTCCGCCAAAAAGAGTATAGAAGTTACGGTGGATAGGCAGATGCCGCTTGTAGGTATAGTGGCCAACAGCCCCAGCATAGTCAGGGGTGGAAGTGCACTGGTGATTTTCCAGGCCAGCGACAAAAATCTCAAAGATGTATATGTCGAGGCTGGAGGCAGACGCTTCGAGGTTCTCCCCTATATAAAAAAAGGTTTCTACGCTACACTGCTTGCATGGCCATTTAGAGTGAACAACTTTTCCGCGAAAGTGATAGCCGAAGACAAAGCTGGCAACAGAAGAGTGGTAGAGGTGCCGTTCGAGCTTATTCCGAAAAAATATCGTGTATCATGGATAGGTCTTAGCGACAGATTCCTCAGAGGCAAAATAGCCGAAGTGGCCTCCACCGATGCAGAGATACCGAAAAATCTCGGCAGCCTGCGTAGATTTAGGGCAGTAAACGAGGATATGAGGAAAAGAAACGAAAGTCTGATTCACAAATATGCTTCCAGAGTCGAGCCTGTAGATTTCGGAAAATGGAAACTGAAAGCCTTCTACCCTCTCAAGCGGGCCAAGGTGGTGGCCTTTTTCGGAGACGAGAGGCACTATTACTACAGGGATAGAAAAAGAGAGGTTTCTAGGTCGTGGCATCTGGGCTACGATCTGGCAAGTACTTCTCATGCCCCCATCTACAGCTCCAATCCGGGTAAAGTGGTATTTGCGGACTATGATGGAATCTACGGGAATATGCCCATCATAGATCACGGTTTCGGTCTCTATACGCTTTATGGTCATTGCTCTTCCATACTTGTACGAGAAGGAGAGAAGATAGAGGGCGGAAAGATAATAGCCAAAACTGGCAAGACGGGTCTTGCGCTGGGTGATCATCTCCATTTCGGCATTTTGGTTCAGGGGGTGGAGGTCTGGCCGATGGACTGGATGAAACAGAACTGGATAAAGAGCCATATAGACCAGGTCTTTGCCCAAGCACGTAGAGTTATAGGAAACAGATGACTATTTTCCTCGGAAAAAGGGTATAATTGGCCATAGAGAGTGAAGAGCTGTGCTGTTGCGTTATAGTAGAGAGAGGGTGAAGAATGTATCAAAGAACCGTTGAGAAAACCGTAGAGGTGGTGGGTATAGGTCTGCACAAGGGTGAATCCGTCAGATTGCGGATAGAGCCTATGGATGCCGGGAGCGGCATACTTTTCTATCGAAGCGACCTCGCCAAGACAATTCAGTTGTCTCCGGAATCGGTATTGGATACTAGGATGGCGACTGTTATCGGAGATGCCGAAGGCTACATATCCACGATAGAACACTTTCTTTCGGCACTCTATGCCTACGGTATAGACAATCTGAGAGTCATACTCGAAGGCAACGAGATGCCTATAATGGACGGTAGTTCGATATCCTTCTGTCTGTTGCTCGAAGAGGCTGGCCTGAGGAGACTGGATGCTCCGAAAAAGATTGTCAGGGTCAAAAAGAGCGTGGAGGTCAGGTCGGGCGGGAAGTATGTGCGTCTCGACCCTTGCGACGAGGCGCTTTTCGATTTCGAAATATATTTCGAACATCCGGCCATCAGAAGACAGAACTACTCTTTCACCTTCTCTACTGGAGCCTATATCGATGAGATAGCCAGAGCCAGAACATTCGGATTCGCGAAGGATATACAGTATCTTCAGAGCCAGAATCTGGCGCTTGGAGCGAGTCTTGAAAATGCGATAGGACTGGACGAGAGAAAAGTACTCAATAAAGAGGGGTTGAGATTTCCCGACGAATTCGTCAGACACAAGATTCTGGACGCCATGGGGGATATGATGGTGACGGGCTACAATATTCTGGGCCGTTACAGCTCCTTTGCCGGCAGTCATGCACTCAATCACGAATTGACCAAGGCTCTCTTCGCACAAAGCGCAAACTACGAGATAGTGTCGTTCGAGAAGTTGACGGATACCCAGTATGCGAAAAGCTTCGCCTAAGACGACTATTGTAGTCAACCCTCTCTCCTCTCCCGTAGAGATAGGTATCTACGGAAGTGACGCTCTTCTCGTCGAACATAGAAAGATAGATGGTTATGTCTCCGAAATACTTGTCGAAGCGATGCTCTCTGTACTCGAAAAGTATGAGGTTGGTGAAATAGTCTATGTAAACGGTCCGGGTAGCAGAATGGGGGTAAAACTCGCCTATATAGCTCTGAAGACGGTGGAGTTGTTGGAGAATATTCCTCTGAGGGCATGCTCGGCTTTCGAACTCAACGGAGGGGCCCCGATAAAAGCGATGGGCTCTCTCTATTTCGTCAAAGAAAAAGAGACTATAATAACGAAAAAACTCGAAGGGGAAGTGGAGGAGAGGTTCGATATGCCCGAATCCATCGATGAGATATCGATAGAAGAGAGCAACCTTCCCGACTATAGAATCCCCGCCGTATAAAAAGGTTTTCTTTGCTGATAAGTGTACCGGCTACAAGCGCGAATCTCGGTCCAGGATTCGACACTCTGGGACTTGCCATAAATCTGAGAAACGAGATAGTGATAAAACCATCTCGATTTCTAAGCCTCTCTACACATGGTGAGGGCTGCAAAAATCCCAAAATCAAAAGGAACAGCCTTTTCCTGCATATTTTCAACGAGCAGTATAAAAAACTGACCGGCAAGCAGAATACTTTCAGATTCGAATTTACCAACAGAATCCCCATATCCAGAGGTCTGGGAA
This sequence comes from uncultured Nitratifractor sp., assembly GCA_913054475.1. Classification (GTDB taxonomy): domain Bacteria; phylum Campylobacterota; class Campylobacteria; order Campylobacterales; family Sulfurovaceae; genus Nitratifractor. The sequence continues at coordinate 25,333 of CAJXJF010000008.1, read as the reverse complement.
GCTCTTCGGCCGTAATCGTGGCGGCCATTACCGCAGCCCATGTGGCAGCGGGAATAAAATACAACAAAAGGCGTATTCTAAACAGCTCTCTGAGATATGAGCACCATCCCGACAATATCACCCCTGCTGTCATGGGAGGCTTCAATGTGGCCTGTATCGAGGGTGACAGAATATATAGCAAAAAGCGAAGACTCCCCTCCTATCTGAGAGCTGTACTCGTTATTCCCGACAGAACCATCTCCACGAGCAAATCGAGAAATGTACTCCCGAAACATTACAGCAAAGAGGAGATGGTCTTTTCTCTCTCTAGGGCCGCATATATGACGGCACTCTTCATGAGTGAGTCGTGGGATCTACTGAGAATAGCGTCCAAAGACAGAATTCACCAGGAGAGACGAATGAAAATGATGCCGGAACTCTTCGCGGTACAGAAATTGGCTCTCGATAGCGGAGCACTGATGAGTACGCTCTCGGGGAGCGGTTCGACCTTCTTCACCCTCTGTTACGAAGATGACGCCCCCAAGATAGAGAAGAGACTCTCCGACAGATTTCCGCAGTTTAGAGTTTTTAACTGCGAATTGGACAATTACGGTGTTATTGGAAAATACTGAATATTCTGCTATAATTTCTGATGAAAAAGTATCCTATTCGAATGTGTATTGCCTGCAGAAAAAGAGAGCTTCAGAGTCGATTAATCAGAATACAGCATACCGAGGGCAGGATGGTGCCATATAGTGGGAGTGGACGGAGTATGTACCTTTGTCACGCTTGTAGTACCGAAAACAGACAGATAAAAAAAATATCCAAACGATATCGTCTCGACGAGGCGGAATTCAAAGCGATGCTAAAGGAGTTAGACAGGAATGGATGAAAAGATAAAAATCCAGGAGATTGCGGAAGAAGCCGGAATGTCCAACAGCGAGATGATAAACAAGGCGAGAGAGATAGGTTTCAATGTAAAGGCTGCCAATAGTACGGTCACTCCTGAAGAGGCCGGTATTCTGATGGAGTATGCCATGAGCGGAAAACTACCCTCATCCCTCTCTTCCGGCAAAGAAGAGAACAGGAGCAAAGAGAAAAAGGCTGCTGAAGAGAAGAAGAGCACAGAAAAAAGAGCTGCACACTCAAGTGGTGACGAAGCTGCCAAAGCGAAGCTCGAGAGCTCCGAAAAAGCGGAATCGCCGGAGACGGAGAAAGAGGCGGACGATATATCTGTGCCTCAGCAGAAGAAGCCCGAGAGAAAAGCTCCCACCATGAGAAAAGGCATCACCGCCACGGCGAAGAGTGACGAGAAGAGAGGAGAGTTGAGAAAAGCTCCGAGAAAAGCTCCTCTTAGAAAAGGTATCACCATAGTCAAGAAGGCCAAACCGGACAAGCCTGTGCTCAAAAAGCAGGAGAAGAAGATATCCATGCCTGTCTCTCCCCAGAGTAGCACTCCCAAAAAGAAGAAGAGGAAGAGTCCGGCCGAGGCGAAATCGACAGGTGAGAAGCTCGAAATTCTCGGAGACAGAGATCTTGGAGGAAGTATCGAACTTTTCGAAGAGCAGGAGGTGGTACTGCTTGACTTTTCCGACAAGAATATCTACGAAGAGCAGCAGAGACAGGAGCAGCGCAGAAGGGAAGAGGCCAAAAAGAGAGCCGCGGCAGGTGTACGAAGTAGCAGAGGCTTCACCCCTCAGCACAACCGCCCCATAAAAAGAGGCGCAAAGCGCAAGAAGTATAAAAATCAGAATATAAGCAGTGAAAAGGTAAGTGTGGTAAAGATTCCGGAAGATGTCCGTGTATATGAGTTTGCACAGAAGGTTGGCAAAAGTGTGGGTGAAGTGGTAAAGGTACTCTTCTCCTTGGGGACTATGGTTACGAAGAACGACTTCCTCGACAAGGATTCGATAGAGATCCTCGCCGAAGAGTTCGATGTACAGGTAGAGACTATCAACCCTCTCGACGAGCTGGATTATGTGAGCGTGTACGATTCTGAACCTTCCGAAGTACAGGAGCATAGACCGCCCGTAATCACCATAATGGGACATGTCGACCATGGTAAGACATCTCTGCTCGACAAGATTCGCTCCACCAGAGTGGCCGCTAGGGAGGCTGGCGGTATTACACAGCATGTAGGAGCATATCAGGTAGAGAAGAATGGAGAGAAGATTACATTCATAGATACACCGGGACACTCCGCATTTACCGAGATGAGAGCCAGAGGAGCTCAGGCGACCGACATAGCCATTATCGTGGTGGCGGCCGACGATGGTGTGATGCCTCAGACCAAAGAGTCCATATCCCACGCCAAAGCCGCAGGAGTACCGATAATAATCGCTGTCAACAAGATAGACAAGCCCTCGGCCAATATAGACAATGTCAAGTCCCAGCTCGCAGAGATCGGGATATTGCCCGTCGATTGGGGTGGAGAGTATGAGTTCGTGCCCGTATCTGCGCATACGGGAGAGGGTATCGACGATCTGCTGGAGACGATTCTCCTTCAGGCCGAAATGATGGAGCTTACGGCCGATCCCACGAAGAGGGCCAAGGCGATAGTGATAGAGAGTTCGGTCGAAAAAGGTTTCGGACCGGTTGCGAACATCATCGTCAAGGACGGCACCCTCAAGGTGGGGGACAATGTGATAGTAGGTACCACCTTCGGACGGGTTAGAACGATGATTCTCGATGATGGAAGCAGGAGCAAGAGTATCGGGCCGAGTACTCCGGCCGCCCTCGTAGGGCTGCACGAAGTGCCCAATGCCGGAGAGGTTCTCGTGGCTATGAAAGACGAGAAAGAGGCGAGAGATCTGGCATCGAAGAGAAAGGAGTACTCCAGAGTCAAAGAGCTCTCCAAGAGTACGAAGGTCTCCATAGACGAATTGGGCTCTCTCATTGCCGAAGGAAAGATCAAGAAGCTTCCTCTAATCATAAAAGCGGATGTAAAAGGTTCTCTCGAAGCGATCAAATCGGCCCTTGCCGAACTGAGAAACGAAGAGGTAAAAGTGGATGTTATCCACGAAGGAGTCGGCGGCATAACGGAGAGCGATGTGGTACTTGCAGATGCGAGTGAAAACGCCATTATCGTAGGCTTCAATGTAAGACCCACCGGAAATGTCAAGAACAGTGCGAGGGATCTCGGTGTCGAGATAAAAACATACTCCGTCATCTACGACCTGATAGATGATGTCAAGGCGTTGCTGGGTGGTTTGATGAGTCCGGTGATTACGGAAGAGGTGACCGGACAGGCGGAGGTGAGAGAGACCTTCATCGTGGCGAAGATAGGCACCATCGCCGGATGTATGGTTACTGACGGTACGATAGAACGAAATGCAGGAGCCAGACTAATAAGAAACGGCGTAGTTATATATACGAGCAGGATAAGTTCTCTCAAGCGTTTCAGTGAAGATGTCAAAGAGGTAAGAGCCGGATATGAGTGCGGTTTGATGCTCGAAAACTTCAACGATATCAAAGAGGGTGATGTGGTCGAGACCTTCAAAGAGGTGGAGGAACAAGCGTCACTATGAACCCTTCCGAGATCAAAAGAAAGCGTACGGAGACTGCGCTGAGAGAGGTCCTGCCCGAAGCGCTGGGCAAACTGGACGATCCGGCGATAAACGCTTTGTGTGTTACCGAGGTGCTATGTTCACGGGGCAGATACGATGCGAAAGTCTATCTCGATCCGACAGGACTACAAGAGGATGAAAAGGGTGAGATTCTGAAAAAACTCAGAAAAGTATCCGCTTTTCTCAAGACCTATGTCAGAGAGAGCGAAGGGTGGTATAGGGCTCCGAATTTTACCTTCTATTTCGACGATCAGATGGAGAGAATAAATAGGATGGACGAACTTTTCAAGATAGTAGAGGGTAAGTCATGAATCTCGAAGAGAAGATAGCGTCGATAGTGCGGATGCATGGAGCCGAATATTACGACAGTGAAATTGTCAGTGAGAACGGAAACAGGATTTTCCGTGTCTATATAACGAAAGAGGGGGGAGTCGATCTCGAACTCTGTGCAGATATATCCGTCGAACTCTCTCCCTTTCTGGATGTGCACCCCCCTATGCAGGAGGCCTACTATCTGGAGGTAAGCTCTCCCGGTATAGAGAGGGAGCTGAAAAAGGCTTCCCACTTCATGAAATCGATAGGCGAGAAGGTGAGAGTCAAACTGAGAAACGGTGAGAAACTCAAAGGCGATATCCTTTGTGCCGACGAAAACGGTATCTCCATAGATAGAGATGGAGAGAGAGTGGATATCGACTATTGCGAGATAAAAAAAGCCAGAACCTGCTTCGACTGGTAAGCTCCCATAGTTACAAAATAGATGAATTGGAGTCTTTCTATTAAAATAGAGCGGTTTAGCTCTCGAAAAAATGGCTATTTTATTTTTATTTAAGGGTTAATGGCCTATACTAACGGTAGGGATGAATCCCGAAATCAAATTATAAGGAGTAACTCATGAAAAGCATGAGAAGCGGTTTCACGATGATCGAATTGATCTTCGTTATCGTCATAATCGGTATTTTGGCTGCTGTTGCAATTCCTAAACTTGCCGCAACAAGAGATGACGCAAAAGTCTCTACAGAGCTAAACAACCTTGCTACCTGTATTAATGATGTTGGTACATCTTATACTTCCAGCGGTACGGAGGACAACTCTACTGCTGCTTGTAACGCCCTAAAATGTTATGCTGTTAATCTTGGAAGTAGTAGTACTGATGGTAATGTCACTGTAGATAATGTTAAATCTAGTGACTATTGTGCAAATGTAAAAGAGGCAGTTGAAGCCAAAGATATGAACGGTACCAAATCGTTCGGTGGTACACACGTCAACTACAAAGGCTAAGGTGCGCAACACCGCTCGAAAGAGGATGATACGCTTTTGTCAAGCCGGAGCTTTTCGGCTTGGCTTCAATCTCTTTTCTTTCAAAAGTTATTAACTTCATTTATCTTCAGTATATTGTCTTGTTTGTTTGAAAGTTTTTTAACTCTTCTTGGATATAATTAAATTCGAAAATGGAAGTAGTGAATAAAATAATTCTATGAAGGGTAGATAGATATGGTGAATATTATTTTGTGCGGAGGGAGCGGTACCAGATTGTGGCCTCTGAGCAGAAGGCTCCTTCCGAAACAGTTCGCAAAAATTTTTTCGCATAGATCGCTCTTTCAAAAGAGTGTAGAGAGAAATATGAAACTCTGCTCCAAAAGAGTGATTGTCTCGAATACCGAACACTACTTCATGGCTTATGATCAGCTCGAAGAGACAGGAGCGCAGAAGGGCTCCTCTTTTCTTCTCGAGCCTATCGGTAGAAATACGGCACCGGCAATCATACTGGCCGCTTTGTCTCTGGAGGATGACGACATAGTTCTGGTTACACCGTCGGACCATGTGATAGAGGATGAAGAGAGTTACAAAGAGTGTGTAAAGAGGGCTTCGAAGCTGGCCGAAGAGGGCTATATAGTCACCTTTGGAATAGAGCCTACGGCACCGGAGACGGGTTATGGCTATATAGAGGCCGAAGGAGAGGATGTAAAAGCCTTTCACGAAAAGCCCGACAGAGAGAGAGCCGTGGAGTATCTGGAACGCGGTAACTACTACTGGAACAGCGGTATGTTCTGTTTCAAGGTCTCGACCATACTCGAAGAGGCTAGAAAGTACGCTCCCGAGATATACGAGGCCGCTTCGAGTGCATGGGAGAGTGCCAGGAAGGATGGCTCCGTAGGGAGGATAGATATGCAGAGTATGCTCTCCATACCCGAAGAGAGTATAGATTATGCGGTGATGGAGAAGAGCTCTGGAATCAAAGTGATTGCAGGCAATTTCGGCTGGAACGACCTGGGGAGCTTCGATGCGCTCGAGAGTGTCTTCGAAAAGGATGAAAACGGAAATAGCGTAAACGACAAGCTCATCACGATAGATGCCACGAACAACTTTTTCTACGGTACGCAGAGAGTCGTTGCACTGCTGGATGTGGAGGATTTGATTGTGGTCGATACTCCAGATGCGCTTCTTGTAGGGAAAAAGGGGAGTTCGCAGAAGATAAAGGATGTGGTCGCCAGACTCAGAGAGGAGGGGAGTCAGCTTCCACATATCCACATGACGGCATATCGTCCCTGGGGTTCGTATACCGTTCTCGAAGAGGCCGACAGATACAAAATCAAGAGGATAGAGGTAAAACCCGGTAAAAGGCTGAGCCTGCAGAAGCACTACCATAGAAGCGAACACTGGATAGTCGTCAGCGGTACGGCACTCGTGAGAGTGGGTGAGGATGAGAAGATAGTCAGAGCCAACGAGTCGGTCTATATCCCCATGGGAGAGCTCCACAGGCTCGAAAATCCGGGCAAGATAACTCTGGTACTCGTAGAGGCACAGGTTGGAGAGTATACTGGAGAGGACGATATCGTGCGAATAGAAGACGACTACAAGCGTGAACGATGAAGAGATTGCTGCTCTCACTCTGGAACTACAGACATTTCATCGTAGGTTCCGTAAAGAACGAATTCAGGACCCGTTTCATAAGAAGCCGGCTCGGAGCGGCATGGATAGTACTCCATCCACTGGCACAGGTGCTCATATACGCTCTTGTACTTTCGCAGGTGATGCAGGCCAAACTGCCCGGCGTCGATTCCCAATACGCCTATCCCATCTATCTGCTCTCAGGGATGGTGGTATGGAACCTCTTCGCCGAGCTTTTGGGCAGACTGCTGACCGTTTTTATAGAGAATGCGAATCTGCTTAAAAAGCTAGCCTTTCCCAAGCTGGCTCTTCCTCTCGTCTCGATAGGCTCTTCGATGGTCAACTTCACTCTGCTTCTGCTGGCGATGTACTTGGTTTTCGCTTTTCTGGGACACTTCCCCTTCAGATATATTCTATGGCTCGTTCCGTTGATATCGATCACTCTCGTGCTGACCGTGGGTATAGGGTTGACACTTGGCATACTGAATGTATTCGTAAGGGATATCGGGCAGGTTTTGACGATTGTTCTTCAGTTCTGGTTCTGGCTCACACCTATCGTCTATACTATAGATATAGTACCCCAGAAATATAGATTTCTGCTCCACCTAAACCCTCTTAGCTCTATTGTGGAGGGTTTTCAGAGCGTACTGGTCTATGAACGAAGTCCCGATATTTTGCCGATGCTCTATCCCGCACTCTTTGGACTTTTCATGCTAGGTGCGGGTATGTGGCTTTTCCTCAGAGCCAAAGAGGAGATAACCGATGTCCTTTGATGCGAATATGGCGGTTTTGAGAGTAGAGAGCCTCAGCAAGGTCTTCAGGCGTTACAGCAGCGAATGGCACAGGATAGGAGCGATAGCCGGTCTTGGGATAAAGCCTGTGGAGGTACACAGAGTACTGCAGGGTATAAATTTCACGATTTCCCGCGGCGAAGCCATAGGTATTGTCGGTAGAAACGGAGCGGGCAAGAGTACACTCCTGAAGATCATCACCGGTACCCTGAACCCTTCGGAGGGTTTCGTACAGATAGCCGGCAGGGTTTCGGCCATACTGGAGCTTGGAATGGGCTTTCATCCCGATCTTAGCGGAAGGCAGAATGTCTATCACTCCGCCGGTTTGATGGGCTTCACTCCCGAGCAGATTGCCGAGAAGATCGATGAAATAGAGAGTTTCGCCGAGATTGGAGAGTACTTCGACGAACCGGTGAGGGTATATAGCAGCGGTATGCAGATGCGTGTGGCCTTTGCCGTCGCCACTGCGTGGAGACCCGATATATTGATAGTCGACGAGGCTCTGTCGGTGGGAGACAGCTACTTTCAGCACAAAAGTTTCAAGCGTATAAGAGAGTTTCGGGAGATGGGAAGCTCTTTGCTGATAGTATCTCACGACAAAGCCGCGATACAGGCCGTATGCGACAGGGCCATTCTTCTGGAAAAGGGGCAGATTCTCAAAGATGGGGCTCCGGAAGAGGTGCTGGACTACTACAATGCCCTCATCGCCGTCAAAGAGGAGGAGGAAGAGGAGGGTATCGCTATAGAGCAGATTCGTACCGAAGATGGACGGATAGCCACACTCTCGGGCGATATGAGAGTGAAGCTCAGAAAGATAGCGCTATACAATCGAAAAGAGGAGGAGATAGAGATTGTCTCCGTAGGCGAGAGGGTGACTCTGAAAATAGTCATCGAGCTTGTGGAAGAGGTCGATGAACTGGTCCTCGGATATATGATAAAAGACCGTGTCGGACAGGCGGTCTTTGGTACGAACACTTTCTTTATGGAGAGAGTCCTGCTCAGGCCCGAAGTGGGCAGAGTGCTGGAGTATCGCTTCAGTTTCGACATGAATCTGGGGCCGGGCTCCTACTCCTTCAATACCTCCGCACATGCCGGTTCGAGCCATGTGGCGGGGAACTACTTCTGGCTGGACAACGCACTCATTTTCGAAGTGGTCAATGTGGACAAGAATGGTTTTATCGGTGTGGCGTGGCTACCGCCCGAATTGGAGATAGAAGATGTTGGATGATTTCATAGAGTCGTACAGACGCAGATTCCCTCCCGATGCGGAGTATGAGAAGCGAAGATATGGGCGATATTTCTCCTTCCTGGAGCCCCTATTGCGTTCCTGCGAAGAGAAGAGAGTCCTTCTCATGGGGGAGGCTCCCGCCATCTGGTGTGATATGCTGGATGCCTCTTCGATAGAGTATGAGCGCTTCGAAGAGAAGAGAACTTTGCAGAGTTCGGCATATATGGCCGTGACGATATTCGGCGTGGCGGGCGGAGTCGATAGACAAAAGCTTCTGAAGCTGCTTGCAGCTGCGAAAGAGGCTTTGTGCGATACGGGTCTGCTCATAGTGGATGCGCCGAATCCGGAAAATATCAGACTCTCTACGGACTATATATACAGGGAGCCTCTGGATATGCGGCCCGTACCGATGCAGCTTCTTGGCTTCATGCTGGAGTATTCGGGCTTCCCGCAGGTCTCTTTCGTGCGGGTGGATGAGAATGAATCTCTCTCCTTCCAGAGATATGGAGATATTCTGCATGTTTTGGACGGGGCGAGCAGAAGATATGCCGCGGTAGCTACGAAAAACGGCTCCTGTGTCGCTGTTGAAAATTTCGATACTCACGCCGGAGAGTATGGTACGACATTTGAGGATTTCGTTTCCAAATTCGAATATAGACTTCTCTCTTTCGACAAACATATCGACGATATGAGAGAGAGGATAGAGCAGATGCACAGTAGTGTAAAGGATTTGAAGGAGATAAAAACAAAAGAGCTCTCATATCTCGGTGCTGAATTGAAGATTTTGAGTATGCATATCGATAAAATCGAAAAGGAGAGTGCTCATTTGAGAGATTTCGTATATGACCTCTCTACGAGTCATCACGGCCTTTCTCAGACCGTTCACGGCCTTGCGCAGGCGGTTCATGGGCTTACGCTGAATATGGAGGAGATGAACAGAGTCTCTTCTGGCTGTACAATCCCAAAGAGATGTATAAAACGCATTTTGCGCAAACTGCTTGCATTTGCAGGTAGATTCATAGGTTTCGATGCTAAAAAGGGGGGTACAAGCGCCGCGGTGGAGCGGGAGGAGCCCGTACAGGAGAGAGAGGAGAGTCTGCAGAAGGAAGAGAGAGTGGAGATTCTGCCCTCGCAAGAGCTTAGAAGAGTCCCCGGAGGTCTGTGTATATCGTCAAAAGAGGAGACAAGGTGAAAAGGGTATTTCTCCTCGAAGGTCTCGAGAGTACCCATCTGCCCGGGAAGGAGAGTCTGAGACGGAGAATCGGGCGCTACGGGAAGGATGAGCTATGGGTATTTTGCAAGGATATGCAGAGCCCTGTGCTGATTGCTTTGCGCCGTCTCCTGAGGGGGATGATTCCCTGCTACAGAGTGGTGGATCTCGCAGGAGAGAGTGATTTCGCTTCCGCTGGAGCATATGCGAAAGTGTCCGACTTCATTCTCGAGAGAGTGCAGGCGAAGAGATATATACATATATCGGCCGATGGTGACTCCGTAACTCTTGCCCGAAGGCACGCAGCGGTAAGGAGAAGAGAGAGAGGGGCGGAGAGGAAGAGACTGGCTTACTTCTCTCCCTTCGAGCCGGCGAGAAGCGGAATAGCCACATATAGCGCAGAACTTTTGCCATATCTGGCGAAACACTACGAGATTACGCTCGTGGCCGACAACGACAATATGGATGCCTGCAGAGAGTATGCAGGAGTGAGCTTCGGGCTGATATCCTACGAAGAGTTCCGAAAAAGGGCCTCGGAGTTCGATAGGATACTCTACCATATGGGGAACAGTCACTACCATATATATATCTATAGAGCGATACTCGAGTATCCGGGCATATGTGTACTGCACGACTTCTATCTCAGCGGTCTGGTGAAGTATAGGGAGTTTAAACTGCAGGAGAGGAGATTCTGGGCTGCCAAACTTTTCCAGAGCCACGGCTATATACCTCTTGCGAACTATTTCGACAAAAAGAACTACGAGGAGCTCTCTTTCGCATATCCGGTCAATATGGAAGTTTTGCAGAGCTCTCTGGGGATAGTGACGCACTCCGAATATGCCCGGAGTCTCACCCGGGAGTGGTATCTGAGCGAACCGTCGCCTCCTTGGAGAGTGATACCCCATATGAGGGAGAGTGAGGAGCGGTGTGAAAAAGAGGCGGCGAAGAGGGAGTTGGGCCTACGGGAAGATGAGATCGTGATATGCAGCTTCGGGCATATCAACAAAACCAAACTCTCCCACAGAGTTCTCGACGCCTTTATCGCATCTTCACTTCACGAGAATCGAAATGTCCGTCTCATCTTCGTCGGCAATCGCAGTGACCCACACTACTGCAGAGAGCTCGAGAAGAGGGCGTCGGAGTATGGGGTTTCGCAGAGAGTGGAGATAACCGGATGGATGGAGATGGATAGATTCAGACTCTATCTGCAGGCTGCCGATATTGCGGTACAACTAAGAACACTCTCCAGAGGCGAAACCTCAGGGACGGTGCTCGACGCTCTCAACCATGAAGCGGCGGTGGTGGTCAACGCGAACGGTTCCATGGCCGAGCTGCCCGCAGATATCCTATGGAAGCTCGACGACGACTTTGGCGACAGTCAACTCATAGAGGCTCTCGAAACTCTGAGCGCAGATGAGGAGAGGAGAAGAGAGTTGGCTGCAAAGGGCAAGAGCTATCTTCGCAAAATGCACGACCCCGCCTATTGCGCTTCGCTATATGCGGATGCGATAGAGGAGTTCTATAGCCCCGTGGAGAGTCTCTGCGGCTCTATAGCCCCGCAGAGAGAGGAGCTGCAGCCACTCCTGGATAGATTATGGATATCGGCTCCGAGACAGAGACAGATACTCGTAGATGTCTCCACTCTCGTCGATGAGGATCTCAGAACGGGAGTACAGAGAGTCGTCAGAGCCCAGCTGTTGCAGCTCATGAGAGTCGTACCCGAAAGTGTGAGGGTGGAGCCGGTATATCTGAGTTTCGACGGTGCCGCGCACTATCGCTACGCTTCTGATTACTGCTGCAGGATTCTGGGTATGCCGGTGGGTATGGAGGATAGGAGAGTGGAGATCGAAACCGGAGATATATTCTACGGAGTCGATCTCTACAGAAGCGGAGTGATAGAGGCGGCCAGGGCAGGTATATACGAGAAGTGGAGAGCCAGGGGAGTGCTGGTCTCTTTCACGATACACGACCTGCTTCCGATAGACTTTCCCCACTTCTTTCCCGAAGGAACCCGCGAAGAGCATATAGAGTGGCTGAAGGTGATAAGTGAAAATGCTGACCTCCTCGTCGCTACTTCGAAAACGGGAGCCGAAATTACCCGCAGATGGATAGATGAGCTCTTCGATATACCTTCGGAGGCTCTACCTCTCATAGAGTCCGTATATCTCGGGGCCGATATCGCCGCTTCCGCCCCTCTGCATGAGAGCGGAGAGGATGAGAGTGTGCTTTCGAAGATGAGAGAGAGGCCCACATTCCTGATGGTGGGGACGGTGGAGCCGAGAAAGGGGCATCTGCAGGCTCTCGAAGCTTTCGGGAAGCTATGGAGAGAGGGGCACGAGGTGGCACTGCTCGTCGTAGGCAAAGAGGGTTGGATAGGATTGCCCGATGAAGCGAGAAGAAACATTCCCCGCACGGTGAAGGCCATGAGGGAGGCTCGGGAGAGAGAGCCTCTCTTCGATTGGCTCGAGAGTGTGGACGATACACTGCTGCAGAGGCTCTACGAATCCTCTACGGCTCTTCTCTTCCCTTCGGAAGATGAAGGTTTCGGTATCCCGCTCATAGAGGCGGCCCACCACTCCCTGCCGATTCTCGTCAGAGACAGACCCATATTCAGAGAGCTTGCCGCAGAGCATGCCGCCTATTTCGAAGATACGCTCAGCAGCGAGAAGCTTGCACACGAGATTCTGAAATGGCTGGAGGCCTACGAAAGGGGAGAGCATCCGCGAAGCGAAGCAATGCCCTGGATAAGCTGGAGAGAGAGTGCCCGAAGGCTCTACGAACTCTTTGCAAAAGTATGCGAAATCGACTGAAAAGAGTGTCGCCATGAGAATCGTCATCGATATGCAGGGGCTGCAGAGTATGAGCCGTTATAGGGGAATCGGCAGCTATACGCGCTCTTTTGTCAGGGCTTTTCTCTCCATCGCGGCCGAAGAGCACGATATCTATCTACTCTTCAACGGTGCCCAAAATATGGGCGCATACGAGATTATGGAGGAGTTTTCCCAATTAGTCGCGCGGGAGAAGATGGCCGTTTTTTCCGCCGTGGCCCCATGCTCCGTCCTCTCCTCGGAGGATGGGTGGAATCTGTCGGTATCGGAAAAACTGAGAGAAGAGTTCATACACAAAATCGATCCGGACTGGGTATTGATAACATCCCTCTTCGAAGGTGTCGAGGATAACAGTGTAATCTCCATAGGCGAGTGGAGAGAGATGCCCACCGCCGTAATCTTCTACGACCTGATACCTCTTCTGTATCCCGAAAAGTTTCTTGCGTGGGAGCCGATGAAGAGATGGTATATGCGCAAGCTGGAGTATCTCAAGAGGGCCGATCTGCTACTTTGCATATCGGAATCCGCGGCACGGGAAGCCAAGATATATCTCGGGAAGGAGGCGCCGCCCCTGAGAGTTGTCTCCTCGGCCGTATCGGAGCGTTTCAGGCCGGCTGCTGTGCGCAGCTGTGTGCTGGAGCGTTTCGGGATAGAGGGAGCGTATATCATGCTTGCGAGCGCCTATGAGAAGAGAAAGAATTTCGAAGGTCTGATAGAGGCCTACGCCCTGCTTCCCAGGGAGCTCATAGAGAGATATTCCCTCGTACTGCTGAGTCGTATTCCACTCGAAAAGCTCGGGAGGCTCCAAAGGCGTATCGGAGAGCTTCGCCTGAGCGGGAGAGTGATATTCACCGGCTATGTGAGCGACGAAGAGATGCTCGAGCTCTACAGGGGAGCTTCTCTCTTCGTATTCCCATCCTTTCACGAAGGTTTCGGACTGCCGCCTCTGGAGGCTATGAGCTGTGCCGTGCCCACGATAGTCTCCGACAGAAGCAGTATGCCGGAGGTGGTGGGGAGGCAGGATATGCTCTTCGACCCATACAGTGTGGAGGAGATGTCGCAGAAGATGGCCAGGGTACTTCTGGATGAGAGCTTCAAAGAGAGTATCGTAAAGCACGGCTTGGAGCGGGCGGCCGAATTTTCGTGGCATCGGAGTGCGCAAAGGGCGCTTGCGGCGTTGCTGGAGTCCACTCCTCGTACGAAGATGCGCAGTGGGCATATGCCCCCATACGACAGGGCGATGATTCTCGAGAGCGAAGCGATGGAGGCTCCCTCGCGCAGGTCGCTCGCGGGGGCGCTTCGGGCGGCGGTGAGAAACGAAGCGGATATTCTCGGAGAGCCTCTTCGCAGGAGGAGCCCGCTGAAGTGGAGAATCGAGGGGCCTTTTGATAGCAGCTATTCTCTGGCACTGCTCAATCGCGAGAGTGCCAGAGCCATGCTCTCTCTGGGTGTCGAGGTCTCTCTTCATTCGAGAGAGGGTGGGGGGAGTTTCGAAGCCGACAGGGATTTTCTGAGAAGAAATCCAGATTTGGCACGGCTCTACAGGGCTTCACGGAGTATGCAACACGCCTCTGCGGATGTAGTCAGTCGCAATCTCTACCCTCCGAAGGTGGAGGATATGAGCGCCTATGTCAATATGCTCCACCACTACGCCTGGGAGGAGTCGGGTTTCCCGTTGGAGTGGGTGGATGAGTTCAACGACTCTCTCGATGCCGTCACTACGCTCTCTACACATGTGAGGAAGATACTCATAGACCACGGTGTGACCGTACCCGTGAGCGTCTCGGGCTGCGGTGTGGACCACTGGGAGAGGGTGCAGGCTTCGAAAGAGGAGATACTCCCTCGAAATCTGCCGAAGGTGAAGATACTCCATGTCTCCTCCTGTTTTCCGCGCAAAGGGGTGGATTGTCTGCTTCGTGCCTATGTCGAGGCTTTCAGTGCCGAGGACGATGTAACTCTGATAATAAAGACATTCGACAATCCTCACAACGAGATAGAGAGCTGGATAGAGGAGGCGACACGGGGTATCAAGAGGCCTCCCCATATCTTTCTGATCAAGAAAGATCTTCGCGAAGAGGAGCTCAAGAGGCTCTATCTGGAGTGTGACATACTGGCGGCTCCCAGCAGAGCCGAGGGTTTCGGCCTCCCGATAGCCGAAGCCATGCTCAGCGGTCTCGCGGTGCTTACGAGCGCATGGGGAGGTCAGAGAGACTTTTGCGACGATGAGACAGCCTGGCTCGTAGATTACGATTTCGCCTATGCCGATACCCACTTCCGTCTATTCGATTCGGTTTGGGCCGAACCCCGACAGGAGCATCTGACGGCCTTGCTCAAAGAGCTCGTACGGATGGACGCTCAGGAGAGGAAGCGCAGGTCGATGAAGGGCAGAGAGAGACTGCTCGAGAAGTTTCGCTGGGTAGAGTGCAGCCGCAGATTGATAGAAGCGGCATCCGCTCTTCCTAAACCTTTTCCCCCGCAGCCGGGCAAAACGGGATGGGTGAGCAGCTGGAACAGCCGTTGCGGTATAGCCGACTATTCGGCACAGCTGATAGCCTCTATGCCTCAAAGACCCATGATATTCGCGGCATACAGCGATGAGCCGACGGCCGAAGACGGTCCGGAGGTGCGAAGGTGCTGGAGTGTGGGGGACGACTGCGACCTCTCTCTCCTGAAACGCAGAATAGCCGAGTCGGGTATGCAGATTGTGGTTATACAGTTCAACTACGGCTTTTTCGGCTTTCGGGCATTTGCAGAGCTCCTGGCCTTTCTGCGCAGAGAGGGAATCGTCAGAGTCCTGATGATGCACTCCACCACCGATTCCCCTCTCACCCCCCACAAGAGACTGCAAGAGCTTCTCCCGGAATTGAAAGAGTGCGAGAGGATACTGGTACATACTCCCAACGATATGAACAGACTCAAGAGTCTGGGACTCGTGGAGAATGTGACTCTCTTCCCGCACGGTATTCCGCTCTTCGACGCTCCCAAGAGGGCAGCGGCCGAAGTTCCTCTTCTGATGAGTTACGGTTTCGCTCTCCCTCACAAAGGTCTGCCCCAGCTTCTGGAGGCCGCCCATATTCTGCGCAAGAGAGGATTGGCTTTCAGACTCGAAATGATGAACGCGCGCTATCCTCTGGATATTTCCCGTGAAGTTCTGGATACTCTGCGTACGATGGTAGAGAGTCTGGGACTTGGAGAGTATGTAAGGGTCGTGGATGAGTTTCTACCCGAGAGAGAGACTCTAAAGAGGCTCTCCGGCGCCTCTTTGGTGCTCTTCCCCTATCAGGAGAGCGGAGAGTCTTCGAGTGCGGCTGTCAGGTACGCATTGGCGGCCAATGCTCCGGTTGCGGTGACCCCTCTGAATATTTTCGACGACCTTCGGGGAGCGGTCTTCAGGCTTCCCGGAACAGATGCCCGGAGTCTGGCCGACGGGATAGAGGAGATACTGAGCTCGATGGAGCGTATGGACGAGAAGGCGTCGAAGGTCCTAGAAGAGGCCGATAGATGGAGAGAGGCGCACCGCTACGACCGTATCGGCAAAAGGCTATACAATATCCTGATTTCTCTCATGGAGAACGGAGCTTGAAGGCGATAGAGAGAGTGTCGTCCAAAATCACAGCTCTGCTCTTCGTGATTCTGCTCTTTGCCGCCATCGTGTACAAGGGCGGGATATGGTATATGCCAAATATATTCAATCAGTATCTCGTTTCTGCCAATCTCATGCACAAACCGCTATCGGGCAGTGACCCGGACTATCTCTACGAAAACTACCTCGAGCCTCTGCTCTTCAATCTCGTCGGTGGAGAGGGTTTGGGTGCATATCTTCTCTTCACTCTGCTTACGACTCTCCTCTTCATCGCGCTCTTTGGCGTGTGGCTCTACCGATATTACGCCGACGAAGAGGAAAAGAGACTCTTCATCATACTTGTGCCGACACTTTTTCCAGTATTTTCCTACTCTCTCTACTGGGTAGGTATGGATGGGATGACTCTTATGCTTCTCTTCCTATCCACAATCAACTATCGCAACGCTTTTGGGATATTTTTCGCCGTTTTACTCGGTATGCAGCACGCTTCGCAGGGGGTGGCCGCCTTCGCTCTTCTCCTTGGCTCCATAGCTATTGGCGGGCGCGATTTCGAGGAGCTCAAAAGTGTAGGCCGGATACTTCTTGCTGTAGTGGCCGGCAAGATACTTCTCGCGATATGGCTACATCTCAACGGTATCGATATAGTGATGGATAGAGCCAGAATAATGAGAGACTATCTCGATGCCCATATCGGGTACTGGAGAGAGTCGTATGTAGCTATACTCTACTCCATTTTCGCTCTTGCTTGGCCGATGATATTGCTATACTACAGAAAGCTCTATCCGCTCATCGCCGCTTCGGCGGTGGCTTTCCTCTTCGTCATGAGCGTGGCGGACGAGAGTAGAGTGGCGGCTTTGATACTCTTTCCCTCCACAATATACTGGATATTCATGAACCGCTCTTTGCTCTTGGGCATACCGCGACTCTTCATACTCTCGCTCTTCGTTTTGAATCTACTTTTGCCCATGCTCTTCGTCTGGGAGGGGCAGAGTTACACTTCCGTACTGGAGCGTGACCTGCCCGCTCTCGTCGATCTGCTGGAGGGTAGGAGGGTGGACTTGATGTCGCCCTTTGAGAGAGGAGGCAAATGGCATTTCGAAATCAGCTTGCCAAGATAGGATTTTTTCGCGAAGAGTGAGCCGAGCTCTTCTTCTCTTTTGCCCCCCTACAGAGCCTCCTCATCCCTTTCTCCCGTACGGATACGAAATAGATGCTCTATACTCGATACGAAGATCTTTTCATCTTCTATCTTGCCGATTCCGGCCGCCTTTTCTATACTCTCGAGAGCCTTTTGTAGATATTCGTCGTTGCCGACGAGCACCTCTATCTTCACCATAGGTATGAAATCCACCACATACTCCGCATATCTATATAGATTGCTGTCCGCCTGTCGCTGTCCATAGGCTTCGACCTCCGTTACCGTCATACCTTCGATTCCCACTTCTATGAGCGCTTCCCTGACCTCTTCGAGTTTGAAAGGTTTGATAAGCGCTTCTATCTTTTTCATAAGCTATCTTCTTCCTATCGTCATTCTCAGAGATTAATGGCATCTTCACCATGTAGCGCTTCGTCCAGACCTATGAGTTCTGTCTCGTCATCCACTCTTGCACCTCCTGTAAGAGCCGAAGCTATATAGAAGACTATAGCTGTTACAACAGCGCTATAGAGTATGGTTGCCGCTACCGCTTTGAGCTGTGCTACGAGCTGTGAAGTCATGGAGTAGTCCTGCGGCATGAGATAGGGAGCTATGAAGATAGCGGTGGCTATGGAGCCCCATATCCCTACCAAGCCATGTACCCAGAAGGCATCCAAAGAGTCGTCGACTCTGAATTTGTGTTTGAGTCTGGAGACAGCGTAGGCACCGAGGGCTCCTCCGACGAGACCTATGATTATGGCTCCTGTCAATCCCGCACTTCCCGATGCCGGAGTTATGGCTACCAGTCCCGAAACCGCTCCAGAAGCCCCACCTACGAGTGTAGCTTTTCTATAGAAGATATATTCTACCGCAAGCCATCCCATAACTCCGAGAGAAGCCGCAACATTGCTTACGAGAAAAGCGTTTGCCGCCACACCGTCAGCCGCCACTTCACTACCTGCGTTGAATCCGAACCATCCGAACCAGAGTAGGGCAGAACCGAGTACGACAAGAATGGGAGAGAATGGCTTGATGGCCGCTTTTCCTAGGTCTCTTCTCTTGCCGAGTATCATAGCCACTACGAAACCAGCTACACCGGCGTTTATATGTACCACGGTACCGCCGGCGAAATCCATCTCGCCGAAGTCGAGCAGTTCTCCGCCGCCCCACGCCCAGTGGGCAACGGGGGCATATACGGCCAGAATCCAGAGAGCGGAGAAGATGGCGAAGGTGGAGAATTTGACCCTCTCTATCATCGAACCGCTCGCTATCGCCACCGCTATCGCGGCGAAGGTGCCCTGAAAGGCTACGAAGAGAAGTTCGGGAATCGTACCGTTGATACTCTTGTCGGTGATACCTGCGAGCATGATTTTTCCGGTGCCGATGATATCTCCGCTTCCGAAGGCTATGGAGTAGCCGGCGACCACCCATACAAGCGTACCTACCGCGAATGCTATAAGAGTCATCCCGATAGTGTTGAGCACATTCTTCCTTCTGGTCAAACCTCCGTAGAAGAGTGCCAATCCGGCCGGTGTCATCAGCATGACGAGGGCTGTAGCGATAATCATCCATGCCGTATCGCCTCTGTCGATACCATTTTCGGCCCCGAAGGCCGTAATGGGCATAAGGGCGAAGAGCAGTGTCAAAAGTTTCGTTCTCATCCATATATCCTTTGTCATCTCTTTTAATGATAATATGTTAGCATAAAAATGAATCTATTTTGTATTACGAGTTGCCTAAAATATAGTCATATATCCTCTCTCTATGATTGACCAAGATTGCGCTATCTTCTTAATTCCCTCTTGAAAAATCTGTAGATCTTCTTGAGTCTTTTGAAACTCTCCCCATCTGCGTCCATCCACTCCTCTTTTATCCTCCCCATAAAGAGCAGGATCTGCTCTTTGCTCTTTTTTATGCTTTCCATCGTAGATTTGTAGATATCCAGATCCTTCATCCTCTGCATGAGGGCTGTAGTATAGTCGTACATTTTCGCGAACCAGCCGAAAGAGAGAAGTTTTTCTCTGCTGATTCTAAATAGCCAGAAGGTAAAGGCGGCCATGGGAATCTTCAGGGTGTATATCGCGATACCCGGGAGGATATAACCCTTGAGCATCATGACTCCCGCGATAACTCCCACTCCTTCAGCCATGGCGAAGAGAGAGATGAAGACGAGTACTATGAGATAGCGATTTGCATGCACCGTGATGAACTTTTCGACTCTGCCCGGAATTTCGAGAGAGTGTATATATTCGTAGATCGGTTCGGCTATCTTATCCCATATGAGCTCTTCGAAAACTATGAAAAGTATTACAAGAAGATACTCCGCCAATATGCCCAGTCGCCTAAAAAATCTTTCCACCTGCGGATCCTTTTGTCTGTTCTTGTATCCGGCAATTTTACCCAAAGGCCCGAAATTGTGTATACTGTCGATATTCCACCCGAGCGACTATCGAGAGCTTGGATGAAACTTTGCTCAAGGGTCGGGATCGGGATATCTCGCGGCGGATGCTATGAGCCCCGATGATATGAATAGAAGGAGTTTCGATGGTATTTGGAAAAGACGAGATATATGAGAATATGAGTTTGCGCGAGAGAGAAGAGAGAGCGCTGCCCGGGAGAGTGCCTCCTGAGCTGACACACTCGCTGAGGCGGTCGAATATGATGCTCAATCCACTGAATTTGAAACATCTCAACAGATTGGACGAGTTGCAGGCCGATGTCGTTACACTCAATCTCGAAGATGCCATCGCGCCGGAGAGAAAGAGAGAAGCGCTTGTCAACTGTGCACTTTTCCTCTCGCACCTTGAAAGCAGAAACTCCCTTATCGTAGTCAGAGTCAATCCGATGGGAGAGGGGGGTGAAGAGGAGATAGCGTATCTGAACGATTATGGATATGATGCCATAAGAGTTTCGAAGGTGAGAAGGCGGGAAGATATCGCCAGGGCGTTGAGCCTTTTGCCAAAAGGGAAGGAGTTGCATATATCACTCGAAACCAGAGAGGCTTTCAGAGATTTTTCACACTGGGGAGATATAGATGAGAGATTCACGACCGTCAACCTGGGAATACTCGACCTCCTCGCCGACCTCGACCTCCCCCATACCCTTCTGGAGACCGATAATCCTCTCGTCATGCATATTCTGGGCAGCTTCCTCCTGAATGCCCGTATTGCCGGTCTGGAAGCTGTCTCCTTCATGTTTCAGCGCTATAGAGAGACGGAAGTCTTCCGTGAGTGGTGCGAAATAGAAAAGAGGATGGGGTTTCGCTCCAAAGCCTGTATGGGGCCGGCACAGGTGGAGATAGCCAACGAAATTTTCGGAGCTTCGGAGGAAGAGATAGCCGATGCCGAAGAGATTTGCAGACTCTTCGAAGAGTCCGGCGCCAAAGGCATCAACGGATTCATGCACGAAAAATATGGGTTCATAGACGAACCTATCTACAAAGACGCCCTAAACAGATTGGCCCGCCTTGCCAAAACGAAATCTTAATGGGAATGGACGGATTTCACTCTAATCGCCGGTGAGCTGTAGAAGTTCGAAGTATCTCTTTTGCAGTCGCTGGTTGTCGTTTCTCAGATATACCGCCTCTTTTTCGAGTCTGCTCTTCTCTCTTTTCAGCTCTTCGAGGGCGGCAAGAGAGTTCTCTCCGTAGAAGAGTATTCCGATATATATTCCGAAAAGGGTTATGCCCAGCAGAATCAATATCAGATGCTTCAGCGAAAAGCCGAACCAATCTTCGATATCTTCGTGCCGGGTATGCATCTGCCGATTCCCCTTAGAAGAGTTCCGAGCCCAGATATTCGAACTGTCCCAACTCTCTCTCTATAAAGAGGAGGCGATTGTATTTGGCGATTCTATCGCTTCTGGCGGTAGAGCCGGTCTTTATCTGGGCAGTATTGAGAGCCACTGCAAAATCTGCTATGAAGGCATCTTCGCTCTCTCCGGACCTATGGCTCATCACGCAGGTGTATCCGTTTCTCTGCGCCAGTCGAACCGTCATCATAGTCTCCGAGACTGTTCCTATCTGATTGGGTTTTATGAGGATCGAGTTGCCTACTCCTCTGTCTATACCTTCGGAGAGAATGGCGGCATTGGTGACGAAAAGGTCGTCCCCTACGAGTTGCACTCTCTCTCCAAGTCTTCGGGTGAGCTCTTCCCAACCCTCCCAGTCGTCTTCGCTCAGACCATCTTCGATGGAAACGATGGGATATTTCTCCACGAGCTTTTCGTAGTAGTCTATCATCTCGCTGCTGTCGAGTTCCCTTCCCTCGGATTTGAGCTCATATTTGCCGTTTTCGTTCACCAGTTCGCTCGATGCCACATCCAGCGCTACGGCTATCTCCTCTCCCGGTTTGTATCCGGCGGCCTCTACGGCCCGGATAATGACCTCGATGGGTTCTTCGTTGCTCTTGAGGTTCGGAGCGAAACCGCCTTCGTCGCCAACGGCCGTACTCTCGCCCATCGAATCTATGATTTTTTTGAGCTGCTGATAGACTTCCGAAGCCGCCCTCAGCCCTTCGCTGAAGCGCTCGAAACCTACAGGCATTATCATATACTCCTGGAAATCCACGGAGTTGTTGGCATGTTCGCCGCCGTTTATGATGTTGAGCATAGGTACGGGCATGACCACGGCATTGGCTCCTCCCAGGTAGCGATAGAGAGGCATATTGAGAGATTTCGCCGCCGCTCTGGCTACCGCCATCGATACTCCCAGTACCGCATTGGCTCCGAGCTTCGAATAGTTTTCGCTGCCGTCGAGCTCTTTCATTATCAGGTCCACATCGGCCTGATTGTAGGGAGAGACTCCGACAAGAGCTTCGGCTATGTCGGTATTGACATTTTCGATAGCCTTGAGTACACCTTTGCCTCCGAATCTATCCTCGTCGCCGTCTCTCAACTCGAGAGCCTCTCTCTTGCCCGTACTCGCCCCACTCGGGACTATCGCATCCGCTTCGGTACCGTCACTGAGCCTGACAGTGGCTCTTACGGTGGGATTCCCCCTGCTGTCGAGTACCTCGTCGGCGATTATATCTTCGATAAAAACCATAAATATTCCTTTTCTTTTTCTTGCTTCCTGCATAAATTAGGCAGTCTGTTTCCACGAGTCTCTATTTTATCGTAAAAGTTTTTATATTTTTAAAGCTCGTCACTTCCGGCGATCTCTTCTTCGTCCATACCAAGCACTTCTGTGAAACCGAGAGCCTCTTTTATCTTGCTCTCTATCTCCGCTCTGAGAGTTTCGTTCTCTTTCAGGGCCTGTTTGGCGTTCTCCTTGCCCTGCCCGAGCTTCTGTGCTCCGTAACTGTACCAGGAGCCCGATTTGTCTATTATGTCGAGTTTGACACCGTAGTCTATGAGCTCACCCTCCTGAGATATGCCCTCTCCGAACATGATGTCGAACTCCGCCTGTCTGAACGGGGGTGCCACCTTGTTTTTGACGACTTTGGCCTTCACCCTGTTTCCTATCTGCGACTCTCCCTGTTTGAGCGTCGCTATACGGCGTACATCTACTCTGACGGATGCATAGAACTTCAGAGCGTTTCCGCCGGTAGTGGTTTCGGGAGAGCCGTATCCCATCATGCCTATCTTCATTCTTATCTGGTTTATGAAGATGACCGTGGTGTTCATCTTGTGAAGAATTCCGGTGAGCTTCCTGAGGGCCTGGGACATAAGTCTGGCTTGAAGTCCTACATGGGTATCTCCCATGTCTCCCTCTATTTCGCTTTTGGGGGTGAGTGCGGCTACCGAATCTATCACCACTAGGTCCACGGCACCGCTTCTGGCTACCGTTTCGAGAATATCGAGTGCCTGTTCACCGAAATCGGGTTGTGAGACGAGAAGATTGTCTATATCCACTCCGAGATTTTTCGCATATAGCACATCCAGAGCGTGCTCGGCATCTATGAAGGCGCATATTTTGCCATCTTTCTGAGCCGATGCGATACTCTGAAGAGCCAGAGTGGTTTTCCCGGAAGATTCCGGCCCGTAAATCTCTATGATTCTTCCTTGTGGTATCCCTCCTATACCCAGAGCCATATCGAGTCCCAGAGAACCTGTGCTGATTGCCGCAATGGGCTCTATCTCTTTGTCCCCGAGTCTCATCAGGGTACCTTTGCCGAAAGTTTTGTCGATCTGCTTTATAGCCATCTCCAACGCTTTGCGTTTTTGTGGATCCATGGACATTATCTACCTCTTTTTCTCTCTTTTTCGCCATTTTAACAGCATTAGTATAAATCGGCAGTGAATATGTCGGATTGAAATCTCCTCTTTTTGGATAGAATTTCAAAAAGTTCCCGAAAGAGGATAGAGATGAAGATAAGATTGGCCCACTCTCCCGATGCCGATGATATATTTATGTATTATGCCATCGCCTTGGGATGGATAGATACAGGGGAGTACAGTTTCGAAAACAGAGCTCTGGATATAGAGACTCTGAATGTGGAGGCGCTGAGAGGCACCTACGATGTGAGCGCCGTAAGTTTCGGCGTCTATCCTCTCATCATGGACGATTACGCTCTTTTGCGTACCGCCGTCAGTTTTGGAGAAGGGTACGGACCCAAACTGGTCAAAAAGAGAGGCAAAAGACTCAAACGAAACTTCAAAGTGGCGCTCTCGGGCAAATATACCACCAACGCCATGCTTTTTAAAATCCGCTATCCAGAAGCGAGAGTGCAATATATGAATTTTCTCGATATAGAGAAGGCTGTAGTCGATGGTGAGGTGGATGCCGGAGTATTGATACATGAATCTATACTCGATTATGACGAATCGCTCGAGACCGAGGCTGAGATATGGGATATATGGAGAGATTTGGCCGGAGATGAACTGCCTCTTCCTCTGGGCGGTATGGCTATCAGGCGCACTATTCCTCTGACTCGTGCGATAGAGATAGAGGATATACTCATAGAGGGGGTGAGGGTTGCAAACGAACGGAAAGAGGAGCTCTGCAGAAGACTTGAAAACGATGAACTTGTTAGAATTTCCGATGAGTTGCTGCAGAAGTATCTGCGGATGTACGCTTCCGAGGAGTCGGTGGAACTCTCGCCCATACAGATAAAGGCTCTAGACAGGCTCTTCGCCATAGGTTATGAAGAGGGAGCGTGGAGTTGTCCGCCCTCTACCGGGGATATGCTGATTCCCCGTGAGTATATGAAATATAGAGAGATGTAGGTTGCGCTTTTGTATATAAAAACGGTAGATTTTTCACTTTTTAGCAGTATCGGAATAGGGCAGAGGGTGGATTTGAAGATGATAGAGCAAGAAGAGGAGATTGAAGCCGATGATTTTTTCGTGGGTGCGGCCAACAATATCCTGCTCTCACCGACACCGCCTCCCCTTGCAAAGCTCTCCAAAAATTTCGACTATATCGTAAGAGAGGGTGAGTCGCTGCTTGTAGGTGCCTCCGTACTTTCGGGAAGACTTCTCTCCTATGCAAAGCGTCACGATATAGGGGGTTTTGAATTTATGGCCAAACTCCCCGGCACGGTAGGGGGGATGACCGCCATGAATGCCGGCGTAAAAGAGTATGAGATATTTTCTCTCATAGAGGAGTTGAGAATAGGGGGAGAGTGGGTGAAGGCTTCACAGATAGAGCACGGCTATCGTTTCAGCAGACTTCCTGCGGCGGTGACGGCTGTACGCTTTTTTATATCGGAAGGTTTCGACCATGCTTTGATGGAGAGGCTGAAGGCATACAGAAAGAATCAGCCTCTCGAACCGAGTGCCGGTTCGGTTTTTAAAAACCCGCCGGGAGACTATGCCGGCAGATTGATAGAGAGTGTAGGTCTCAAAGGCTATAGGAAGGGCGGTATGGCATGGAGTCCGATACATGCCAATTTTCTCGTGAATCTCGGAGGCGGCAGTTTCGATGATGCCATCTTTTTGATAGATATGGCAAAAGAGAGAGTATATGAAAGCTTCGGCATAAAACTTGAAGAGGAGATAGAGATACTCTAAGAGCGATTACAACAGGGACTTCAGTCTCCCCTCTTCAAAGCTCATCCCATTCGAAGTGGGCTATATTCCTCTGCTCTTCATCGAAATTTATCCCCACAAGATATATCCTCTTGCCTCTATCCATATACTTTTCGTAGTATCTCTTTTGCCTTATCTGCTCGAGGGCATTGC
>CAJXJF010000007.1 GCA_913054475.1 uncultured Nitratifractor sp. | reverse complement strand
GTGCAAATCAAGCAAAAATTAGTAGAGAGTTTGCTTATGAACATAATATGAAACACCTTTTTGATGAAAAAAGGATGGGGATTGAGCATAGACTACTACCGGAACATGGGCTTATAATTCCGGGAGATGTGATTATTGGAGCAGATTCTCACACTTGCACTCACGGAGCATTAGGGGCATTTGCAACAGGTATGGGTTCAACTGATATTGCTTTTACTATGATTACAGGAACAAGTTGGTTTAAAGTTCCAGAAACTATTAAAGTGATTTTCAAAGGGAAAAGGGGTAAAAATGTTTATGGAAAAGATTTAATCCTTGAACTTATTAGAAGAATCGGAGTTGATGGGGCATTATACAAATCTCTTGAATTTACAGGGGAAGTGATAGATGAATTACCAATGGACGATAGAATGTCTTTATGTAATATGGCTATTGAAGCGGGTGCTAAAAATGGGATAATTGCTTATGATAAAATTACAGAAGAGTTTTTAAATGATGTAGCAAAAAATCACCCTTTACGAAGTGAAATTGTAAAACATTATTCAGATGAAGATGCAAATTATTCAGAAGTGATTGAGATTGATGTTACAAATCTTGAACCGGTAATTGCTTACCCATTTTTACCAAGTAATGGGAAAAGTATGAGTGAAGCGGTAAAAGATGATATAACTATTGACCAAGCTTTTGTAGGAAGTTGCACAAATGGAACACTTTCAGACCTTAGAATTGCTGCAAATATTTTAAAAGGGAGAAAAGTTCATAAAAAAGTAAGAATGATTGTAACTCCGGCAACTCAAAGAATTTTCTTAGAAGCACAAAAAGAGGGGCTTATAGATATTTTTATTGAAGCGGGTGCCGTTGTTTCAAATCCAACTTGTGGGGCTTGTTTAGGTGGATATATGGGAATTTTAGGTGATGGAGAAAGATGTGTATCTACTACAAACAGAAATTTTAGAGGTAGAATGGGGGCAAGAGATAGTGAAGTTTATCTTGCAAATTCAGCAGTGGCAGCTGCAAGTGCCATAATGGGGAAAATAGCTGATCCAAGAGAGCTTTAAGCTCTTTTTGGTGTTATTGTTAAGATGATAAAATCATTTTTACAATAAGACTTAAAAGGTAAAAATATGCTTGATATAGGATTTAGTGAATTTTTAGTTGTTATTGTTTTAGCGGTATTAGTTTTAGGGCCGGATAAACTTCCAGAAGCTATGAAAGATTTTGCGAGATTTATAAAAAAAATTAAAAAAATGTGGAAAGATGCAACGGCTGATATTACAAGGGAGTTAGAGATAGAAGAGATGAGAGAGGAGGTCAAAAAATATAAAGATGAGTTAAATAAACTTCAAAATGAAACAAAAATCGATATTCAAAATCCGGTAGATAGTTTAAATAGTAGAGATATGAACGATTTTTTAAAATAAATTTAAAGGATAAATATGAGATTTACAACACCATTAAAATCAAATAGAAAAAAAGTGATGCTTTTAGGGAGTGGAGAACTTGGAAGAGAGGTAGCAATTGAAGCGATTCGACTCGGTTGTGAAGTGGTAGCGGTTGATAGATATCAAAATGCACCCGCTATGCTTGTCGCTCAAAATAGTTATGTAGTTAATATGAGAAATAAAGAAGCACTTTTAGAGATTATTAGAAGGGAAAAACCGGATTATATTTTGCCGGAAATAGAAGCTTTAAGTATTGAAGCACTTTTTGAAGCGGAAAAAGAGGGATTTAATGTAATCCCTAATGCAGAGGCGGTAAATAAAACAATGCACAGAAAACATATTAGAGTTTTTGCAAGTGAAAAATTGGGACTTAAAACAAGTAAATATAAATTTGTAAAAAGTTTAGATGAATTAAAAAAAGTGGTTAAAGAAATAGGAGTTCCGTGTGTAATAAAACCGGTAATGAGTAGTTCAGGACATGGACAAACTATTATAAAAAGTGAAAAAGAGATTCAAAAAGCTTGGGATTTTGCACAAGAAGATGCAAGAGGTAGTGCTGATGAATTGATAGTGGAAGAGTTTATAAAATTTGATTATGAAATCACTCTTTTAACGGCAAGAAATGGGAAAGAAACTATTTTTTGCCCACCAATAGGGCATATTCAAAAAAATGGGGATTATGTTTTTTCATGGCAAGAGATGAAAATGAGTGAAATAGCACTTAAAAAATCGAAAGAGATAGCGAAAAAAATCACTGATGGCCTTGGTGGAAAAGGGATTTTTGGGGTAGAACTTTTTGTAGCGGGTGATGAAGTTTATTTTTCAGAAGTTAGTCCTCGCCCACACGATACAGGAATGGTTACAATGATAACTCAATCACAATCTGAATTTGCCCTTCATATTAGAGCGGTGCTTGGTCTTCCTCTTGGATTTGAATTTTATGGAGAGGGGACTTCTGCCGCTTTTAAAGCTGATAAAGATAGTTATTCACCAACTTTTGAAATTGATGAAACTCTATTTTCTACAAATAGTAGATTTATTGTATTTGGAAAACCGGAATCCCATAAAGGGAGAAGAATGGGAGTTTTACTTGTAAGTGGTGAGAACTCTTTACAAAAAGCGAAAAAAATGATTCAAAAAGTGGAGATTTTATAGATAAATTTATCTGTGGGGATAGTGTGGATGTAATGAAACAGATTCCTGATGGGGCAGTTGATTTAGTTGTTACTTCTCCGCCATACAACCTGAAAAATTCGACAGGAAATGGAATGAAAGATGGTAGAGGTGGTAAGTGGTCAAATGCTGCACTTATTGATGGGTATTCACACTATGACGACAATATGCCTCATGAAAAATATGTTGAATGGCAAAGAGAGTGTCTTTCTGAAATGCTAAGGGTTATTCCGGATGATGGTGCTATTTTTTATAATCATAAGTGGCGTGTACAAGCTGGCTTACTTCAAGACCGTCATGATATTGTTTCAGGGTTCCCAGTTAGACAAATTATAATTTGGAGAAGAAAAGGAGGAATAAATTTCAATCCAGGATATTTTTTACCAACTTATGAGGTTATATACCTAATAGCAAAACCAAAATTTAAATTAGTAAAAAAAGCAAATTCTTATGGTGATGTATGGGAATTTGGACAAGAGAGTAAAAACAAACACCCTGCACCGTTTCCTGAGAATTTAATAGAAAGAATTATATCATCAACAAATGCAAATATTATTCTTGATCCCTTTATGGGTTCAGGAACTACAGCAGTAGTAGCAAAAAAATTGGATCGGCAATTTATAGGTATAGATATTTCACCTGAATATTGCAAAATGGCAGAAGAACGCCTTGTTAACCCTCTCTCAATAACAAGGAGAGGAAATAAAACTCAAACAAAACAACAAACACTTTTTAACATTGCGGAGAATCAATGAAGACATATACTAAACAGAGTTTAATAGAGGCTCTTATAGAGATTCGTGATCAAGGTTGGATTCCAACCAGAAGAAGGAATAATGACGGTGGTGTTGGTAATACATTAGAAGATTTATTAGGTATTGAAGAAAATAATTTACCTATACCCAATGCCGCAGAATGGGAACTTAAAGCACAGAAAAAAGATACTACCTCATTGATTACCTTGTTTCATATGGAACCTTCTCCTCGTGCTTATAGATTTGTTCCAGCTATTCTATTACCAGAATTTGGGTGGGAGCATCAAGAAGCAGGTCGAAGATATCCAAAAGGTGAAAAAAGTTTTCGTCAAACAATAAATGCATCAGGTTTTAGCAATAGAGGATTTATAGCAAAAGTTGATAGAAAAGAAAGAAAAGTGCTAATTGATTTTGATCCAAGTAAAATTGTAGGCAAAGATCATCCAGAGTGGACACGATCAGTTTCTCATAAAATACTTGACCCTAAACCATATTGGGGATTTGATGATTTGTATCATAAGGCAGGGACAAAGCTTCATAATTGCTTTTTTGTAAACGCTGAATCAAAAAGAATAAATGGGACACTCCATTTTCATTATCAGGATATATACATGCTAAAAAAATTCGATTTAGATAAATTTATTGGCGCTATAGAATCAGGTAATGTTTATATCGACTTTGATGCAAGAACTGGACACAATCATGGAACAAAATTTCGGCTGAAAAGGGAATCATTAATCAATTTGTATGCAGATATTAAGAGGTATTAGAAAAGCGCATGACAAGGTGCTGTATTTGGACGGCAATTCTACTAAGCTCTGTTGGCGCTAGTAAGCTTAGTCACTGGCCATTTAAAATGTTTATGCGCAGAGAAATTTTGCAGGACAGGTCATAATCTTTTGAAATCTCGGTGTTCAAGGGTCAAGATGCTTTTTGAGTAGTACTGTTTGCGGTGGGGAGCGGTGGTAATCCAGAGTATCACATGATACTTTTGCCCAATTTTAAAAAGTTGGAGAATCTTTCTGAAGTGTAGTTTAGAAGTTGAAATTAATATTTAGACTTTTTGGGTGGATTTTTTCTCGAAGCGCTCTGTCTGCTTCGGTAGCTTAGCTGCTCTCTATGGGGATGAAGAGTTTGGGGTGGTTGTCATGATCGAACAGATGGTCTTCTATTTTCATCGAGAAAATGGAGAAGAGGGAGCGTTTTTTCATCTTTCTGCTCATCGGGCTTATCTGAAGTATATGCTTCATCTCTCTGAGCGTCCTTAGGGGATTGACTCTGCGCTCTTCTATCTTTACGGGGTAGTGGAATATGTGAGAGAGCGTTTCGTAGTGCTCCACGATTCTCTTTTTCGATTTGAAATCACCGTCGGGGTCGAAGTTGCACAGGCAGAGTTCGAGTTCGAGAGTTTCGGATATATAGAAACTCGTCGAGGAGAGAGCCTCCATCTCCTCCTCTCCCATCATCAGAATGACGGAGCGCTCTATTTTGTAGAGGGGCTCCTCTCCGAAGAGATATACCAGCTTGTTGTGGTCGTAGAGCTCTTCGAAAATCTCTTCGTTCAGAGAGCTTTGGGAGATAAAGAGAAGACCGGCATCCGTTTCGTGAATACTCTCGTTGAGAATTTCGCGTCTTTCGTATTCATCGTAGATGATTTCCACATCGATAAAAGCGTTTTGCATTCTCCTTAGCTTGTTGAGTATCTCGAAATCTCCGGGATTGAAAATCCTTACATAGAGTTTTCTCTCTTCGAGCCTCTCGCACAGATAGGAAGCCTCTTTCAGATAGTCTATAGCCCTCTCTTCGTCGTTTTGCATATCGAGGTAGAGATAGAGATTCCTTCCGAAAGGCTCTGGAAACATACCCTCTCTGTTGTGGATGCGTTTGAAGATATTGTCCAGTACCTGGGGTTTGCCCACGATGAGTATGGTGTCCTGCGGGCGTATCATCGTGGCGTTGGTGGGGAGTATCAGCTTTCTGTTGCGGTAGATTGCGGCTATCTTCCACTTCACCTGGGCTATCGAGCCTACATGGCGATAGGCGAAGGTACTACCGAAAGGTATGAGTACCTCCATTATCTCACCTTCGCCCAGACCGATACTCTTGGCCACCACCGGGACGCCCGGGAGGAAGTCGTATATTCTGTTGGCGAGCATATCGAGACTGTCTATGACATGTGTGGAGCTCTGTGCGAGTTTGCAAAAGCCGTTCCATCTGTCCAGAAGTACCACATATATCTTTTCGTCGATCCTTCGTATATTTTTGAGAGACTCTCCAGTCTCCTCCAGCGTATTCAGGAGGATGAAAACCATCGTGAAATCATGAGAGCGAAATAGATTGTGCATTTTGCTGTAGCTCGTAGGATCCATCGTCACGCTTTCGAGAGTCACGAGAACCTTTTGCGGCAGTTTGAGCTCTCCGCTGCCTACCACTATGTAGTGATTGTCTCCGATTCTTTTCTGATTTATGCGTTCGATAAATCTCTCGGCCACTTTGCCGTCGGCCAGTATCAGTATCTTTTTCAAGTTGCGACCTCTCTTTTCGGAGCAATCTTCATTTCATATCGTTACGATAAAATCATATATGCGATACAGATGAGGAAGGATTATTATAGCACAATGAAGTTCCATATAGACAGTTGCGACAATAGCGCCAGAGCGGGTAGATTGTTCACTTCACACTCGGTGATAGAGACACCGGTCTTCATGCCGGTAGGGACGGTGGGGGCGGTGAAGGCTCTCGACGCTACGGATTTGCAGAGCTTTTTGAAGCCGCAGATAATTCTGGGCAATACCTACCATCTCTATCTGAGACCGGGAGACGAGGTGGTGGCGAAGCTGGGAGGATTGCACGGCTTCAGCTCTTTTCCCGGAAGTTTTCTTACCGACAGCGGAGGCTTCCAGGCCTTTTCCCTATCGGAGAATGTAAGACACGCCGATGACGGTATAACATTCAGGAGCCATATAGATGGCAGCAGACACCACTTCACCCCCCGGAAGGTACTCGACATACAGTACAATCTCAACAGCGACATAATGATGATTCTCGACGACCTCGTGGCTCTGCCGGCTAAGAGGAGAAGGATAGCCGAGAGTGTGGAGAGGACGAGCAGATGGGCGCATGAGTCCATCGTCTATCACAGGAGCATGCAGGAGAGGGGTATAGGGCTCGACAACAGCATCTTCGCGATAATACAGGGTGGTATAGACAGAGAGTTCAGGCGGATATCGGCCGAGGAGCTCGGCTCTATGGATTTCGACGGTTTCGCCATAGGGGGGCTCAGTGTGGGTGAGGCGAGCGCGGATATGTACGACACCGTGGAGTGGACCACGGGCTTCATGCCCGAAGAGAAGCCGCGCTATCTCATGGGAGTGGGCAGACCCGAAGACCTCGTGGAGAATGTATATAGGGGGGTGGATATGTTCGATTGCGTCATGCCCACGAGAAACGCCAGAAACGGGACTCTCTTCACCTCTTTCGGCAAGGTGACGATAAAAGGGGCGAAATATACGACGGATGATTCGCCGATAGACCCGGAATGTGACTGCATGGTCTGCAAAAACTACAGCAGAGCCTATATCAGACATCTCTTCAGAGCCAGAGAGCTTACATATTTCAGACTCGCCACGATACACAATCTGCACTACTATCTCACATTGATGAAGAGTATGAGAGAGGCGATAGTGCAGGGGAGCTTCGAAGAGTTCAGAAGAGAGTTCTATGCCAAGAGAGGGGTGGAGGTACTTTGATGGGTTTTGGAATTTTTCATCGGCTATTGGATATTATTAGACTTAGACTCGCACAAACGGGGATGAGATAGATGAGGGGCACGAAGATAGTATGGGGTTGGGTGGCGCTCGCTCTCGTATTCGTGTTGAACTCCTGCACCGAAAAGGAGTCTCATGCGGGATATACGAGCGAAGCGAGAAGAAAAGCGACGATGAGAAGCTATACGGTACTGGGCAAGACCTACAAGCCGACCTATGTGCAGGTGGGGGACACCATGGAGGGGGTATCGAGCTGGTATGGTCCCGATTTTCACGGCAAGCAGACCAGCAGCGGAGAGAGATACGATATGTACGCCATGACGGCGGCGCACAAGACATGGCCTATGGATACCATAGTCAGGGTGGAGAATCTGGACAATGGCAAGAGTGTCAAAGTGAGGATAAACGACAGGGGCCCCTTCGTGAAGAATCGTATCATAGACTGCTCCTATGCCGCCGGCAAAAAGCTCGGGATAGACAAAAGGGGTACCGCCAGAGTCAGATTGACCGTACTCGGTTTCGCCGGCAAAGAGTACAGGCCAACAGCATCCCGAATGGCCGAGGGTACATCCTTGCCGAAGATCAGACTCAGCGATTTCGCCGTACAGGTGGGGGCTTTCAGGCGAAAGGCGGGGGCGCAGATATACAAAAGACGCTACTTGGCTCTCGTATCTCCTCCCCAACATGTTATCATTCGGGAGTTCATGGAGGGCGGTGCATCTCTGTTTAGAGTTTGGGTCATGAAATTCGGCAGCGAGGACGAGGCGAGAGATTTCATAGCCCGCAACGATATAGAGGGCGGATTCATCATCAGACCCTGATAGCGAGGAGAAGCAGTCATGCCAAAGTACGAGAGGAAGACGAGAGAGACGGAGATATCCGCTACGCTCGAACTCTACGGTTCGGGAGAGTTCGAGATAGAGACGGGTATAGGATTTTTCGATCATATGCTGGAGGCGCTCGCGAGGCATTCGCTGTGCAATCTCGGTCTAAAGTGCGAAGGAGACCTCCATGTCGATATGCACCACAGCGTGGAGGATACCGGTATCGTTCTGGGGCGTCTCTTCCGCAAAGCGGTATATCCTGCCGAAGGTATCGAGAGATTCGGCAATGCCGTAGTGGTGATGGATGAAGCCTGCGTAAGTTGCGATATAGATTTGAGCAATCGCCCCTATCTCTATTTCGATCTCCCCCTGGAGGGTAAAATCGGAGATTTCGACGCGGAGTTGGTGGAGGAGTTTTTCAGGGCCTTCGCCTTCAATATGCCTCTGACTATACATCTGGAGTATAGGAGAGGTAGCAACAGGCACCATATCGCCGAAGCGGCCTTCAAGGCTCTGGCACTCGCACTCAGAAGAGCGCTCGGTCGCAACGAAAGAGTGGGCGTGCCCAGTACGAAAGGTATATTGTGAGTATAGAGCTCATCGTACTGGATGTGGATGGTACCCTCACCGACGGGAAGATACTCTATTCCCAAAGCGGAGAGGAGATGAAGGCTTTCGATGTCAAGGACGGGCTTGGCATAGCCAGCTGGGTCAGGATGGGGAGAAGTGCGGCCATAATTACAGGCAGAAAGTCCGCGATAGTGGAGCGCAGGGCCCGGGAGTTGGGGATAGAGTACTGCTTCCAGGGTGTATCGCGGAAGCTGGACAAGCTTCGTGAAATCATGGAAGATATGGGTATTTCCGCTCAGAGCGTAGCCGTTATCGGAGATGACTGGAACGACTATGCCATGCTGGCTTGCGCCGGTATCTCCTTCGCCCCCTCCGATGCGGCTTCCGTCGTCAGAGAGTCCGTATCCGTACCTCTGCGAAGTGCGGGCGGGGATGGCGCGGTCAGAGAGATGATAGACTACCTCATAGAGAGAGAGGGGCTCGAAGAGGAGATGCGCAGACTATGGTTGCCCGCATAGAGATTGTGCTTGTCGTGCTTACGCTGCTCTTGGCCGTAGTGGCGGGGAGTCTCTCCGTGGGGGCGCGAAAGCCCGCCGTTTCACAAGACGGCAAAAGCGTGCAGATGCACGCAGCGCGCCTCGTGGAGATCAATTCGAGCTCTCTGATAGACGAGATAGTGGCGAGAGAGGCTGTCAGAAGAGATGATGTCTGGTATTTCGACGATATAGTCTTTCGCAATCCGGAGATTAGAAAGATGAGCGCCAGGAGGGGAAGAAGGGGGCATTCCAAAATGGTACTGGAGGGGAATGTGAGTATGCTCAAGGAGGATAGCTCCATCTACAGGGCGCAGAAGGTGGTCTATCTGAGCGATAGGAAGATTTTCTACTCCGTGGGTCCTTTCGAGGCGAGAAAATCGGGAAATAGAGCCAGGGGCTACGATTTTCGCTACGATATGAAGAAGAGGAGTACTACGGGCAGAGGGGTCCGGGCTCTCTATAAAGTCTCCGAAAGCAAAGCTAAATGAAAAGAGGTGAGATGATTGGATTTTCTATAAAAAGAGTTTTGTTTCCGTTTTTTCTGGCGCTGTCGTTCTCTTTCGCCCAGCAACTCGAAGTTACTGCCGACAGGTTTACCCATGTGGAGAAGGAGAACAAGGCGATATTCGAAGGCAATGCCCACGCCATCGAGGGCAAAAGCAGAGTCGATGCCGATAGATTCGTCATATTTCTCGACAAGAACAACGAAGCCAGAGAGTATCTGGCGAAGGGGAATGTCAGTTTCGAGATTGTCAAACCCGACCAGCATGTAAAGGGGAGTTGCAAAGAGCTTATCTACAATGTCTCCCGTGAGACATATCTCCTCAAGGGGGGTGCCCATATCGTCGATATGCTCAACAAGAGGGAGATGATAGGGGAGGAGCTTTTTTTGGACAACAGAAAAAAGGAAGCGAAGGCTCGTAGCGACCACAGGGCACCGGTGAAGCTGATATTCCAGATGAAAGAGGCCAAAAAATCGAAAAAGAGAAAAGGGCGATAGGTGAAAGAGAAGATAAAGGTGATTTCGGCCGATTTCCTGAAGTCGGCGCAGAGTATCGGGGATTCGGTGGATGAGAGCATCAGCGAAGTGGTCTTTCTGGGGCGTTCGAATGTAGGTAAGAGCTCCACCATCAATCTGCTTACAGGGAGGAAGAATCTGGCCAAAAGCTCGTCCACACCCGGCAAGACACAGCTGATAAACTTTTTCGATATCCGATACAGGCTGGAAGATAGGGATTTTCGGGTCAGATATGTGGATCTTCCCGGATTCGGATATGCCAGAGTCTCCAAAAGCCTCAAAGAGACCTGGCAGAAGAATCTGGTGGAGTTCATAGAGCGCAGGACGGCGATAAGGCTCTTCATCCATCTCAGAGACGCCCGGCACCCCCATGCGCAGATAGATGACGAGGTGCGAAGCTATATCCACTCTTTTTTGCGGCCCGACCAGCGATATATGACTCTCTTTACCAAGATAGACAAGCTCAACCAGAAAGAGAAGAGCCTTCTGGCGAAGGAGTTTCCGGGCTATATGGCCGTCTCGAACACCGGACGCAGAGGAGACGAACAGGTGCACAGAAAGATTTTCGAAGCTCTTTTCGGAGAAGAGTCGTGAGATTGCAAAAAGCCGTACTTTCGGATATACCCCTGATGCAGACTATGGTGAGGGAGGAGGTCGAAAAGGGTGTGATACTCCCCAGAAGCGACGATGAGGTGGCCACCAACATAAGAAGCTATGTGCTGCTCAAGGAGAAAGAGAGACTCCTGGGCTACGCCGCACTGCATATACACTCTCCCATACTCGCCGAAATCAGGAGTCTCGTAGTCTCTCCCGAAGCCAGAGGTCTGGGGATGGGAAAGGCTCTTGTGGACTTCACTCTCCGTGAGGCGGATGAGCTTGGTGTATCGCAGGTGCTGGTACTTACATATCTGCCGGACTTTTTCAGAAAACTCGGCTTCGAAGAGATAGAGAAAGAGAGTGTGCCCGATCACAAGATATGGGCCGACTGTATCAAGTGCAGACATTTTCCAAACTGCAACGAAGTCTCTTTGATTTACGATATCGGGAAGGTGAATCGATAAGTGTTGGGTGTGCTCAAAACCATAGTCGTTCGGGGTGTCGCGATATTTTTCGTACTGCTCTATCCCATGCTCATCTCCATCTATGTCACGCTTCCCCTCTTCATAGGATATGCCGGCTATACGATGATAAGGGGTATGCAGGGCAGAGTGCCGGCGAGGATCCTCTTTGCGTTCGTCTATCTGTGCAATCTCGAAGTCAATCTCTCTCTTCCGCTCTTTCTGACACTTCTGGCCACTCTCGTCTTCTATATCTTTTTCTACCCGCAGCTGGCGTTTCTCAAGAGATGTAGGGCCTGTGTGGCCGTCATTACGGTGGTATCGATAGATCTCCTCTATCTGCTCATGATACTCTCCTACGACTTCATATTCGGTACCAGCAGTGTGGGTATCGACTCTTTGCTGTTCTTCTCTCTCATCATGGATATCGTAGTGGCGGTGCTGATATGAGATATAGACTTCTGGTGTTGATTTTTATCGCTGTATGGGGGCTTTTGATAGTCAGACTCTACCATATCAGTATCAAGTCCAACTACTACTACGAGAAGCTGGCCAAAGAGAATATAGAGCGAAAGAGCTATCTCAAACCCGTAAGGGGAGAGATTTTCGACAGCAAAGACAACTATCTCGCCGTGAACAAGCTCGGATTTTCGGTATCTATCGCTCCCCATCTGCAAAATAGGGGCAATGAGCTTTCGAGTGTCGTATCCGAACTCAAAAGCTACTTTCCCGATATCAACGAGACCGTCATGTACAGGGTTTACAAAAAGATGAGCTCCCCCTACAATCACAAATATATCAAGGTGATAGATTTCATATCCTACAGCGATATGATGCGCTACTATCCGAAACTCATTGCCGATCCGAGGATCAAGATAGATACCGAGACCAAGAGATACTACCCTTTCGGAGGCTACGCCGCACATATCGTCGGATATGTCGGCAGGTCCAACAGGAAGGAGAATAGAGCCGACAAGGTCGTCGATATCGTGGGAAAAACGGGAAAGAGCGGACTTGAACTCTACTACAACAGAGTACTCGAAGGGGAGCTGGGCTATGTGCTGAGCAAGGTGAACGCCAGAAACCAGGAGCTCGAAGTACTCGAGCGCAAAGAGCCCGTAAGCAATAGAAACA
This sequence comes from uncultured Nitratifractor sp., assembly GCA_913054475.1. Lineage (GTDB taxonomy): Bacteria > Campylobacterota > Campylobacteria > Campylobacterales > Sulfurovaceae > Nitratifractor. The sequence goes on along the minus strand of CAJXJF010000007.1, from coordinate 36,247 downwards.
TAAAGCTCTTTCTCGATATGGACCTTCAGAGATATATCTTCAAGATACTCGAGAAGAGGGCGGCCGTGGTGATAGTGATGAGGGTTACGGGTGAGATTCTGGCGGCAGTGAGCAATCCAAGCTTCAATCCCAACCTCTTCGTGGGCGGTATCAGCGTAAAAGACTGGAGAGCCCTGCAGAACAATCTCGGACACCCCTTTACCAACAAATTCATCAACGCCGTCTATCCGCCGGGCTCCATCATCAAGATGGGGGTGGCACTCGCTACCTCCAGAGAGGGCAAGGGGATACTCGATGAGCACGAATACTGCAAGGGTTTCATACGCATAGACAAGAGCAGACACAAATTCAGATGTTGGGCGCAGTGGGGGCACGGAGAGGTAGATTTGAGAAAATCGATAAGAGAGAGTTGCGATGTTTACTACTACGAAAAGAGCCTAAAAGTGGGTATAGACAAGATATCCAAAACACTACACGACATAGGATTGGGAGTCAGGAGCGGAGTCGATCTTCCCAGAGAGTACAGAGGTATCATTCCAAACAAGGCATGGAAAAAGAGGAGATACAATCTGCCCTGGTACAAGGGAGAGACGGTAATCTGTGCGATAGGGCAGGGCTACGACAATGTCACTCCTTTGCAGGTGGCTCGCTATACGGCCTTTCTCGCTACGGGCAGACTGCCCGTCCCCAGATTCGCCAGAGAGATAGCTGGTAAAAAGGTGAAAATGAGCTCCCGCAAAATCAATTTCAATCCCGTACATATGGCTATTATTAGAGAGGGGATGCACGATGTCTGCAACGATAGACGGGGTACGGCCTACAAGACCATGAGCAGACTTCCCATAGATGTGGCGGGCAAGACGGGTACGGCGCAGGTCGTATCGATTCCCCAGGATGTCAAAAAGAGAGTCAAAGAGAAAGATTTGGCATACTTCAAGAAGTCCCACGCCTGGATAACCACCTACGCTCCCTACAAAAAACCCGAATATGTGGTGACAGTCCTCATGGAGCACGGCGGGCACGGAGGCAGCAGCGCCGGTCCCATAGCCGCCAAAATATACCGCTGGCTCTACTACAACGGCTATTTCAAAAATCATCCCCTCGAAGAGGTTAGAGAGGAGCTCAAAAGGCTCAAGGATATCAAAGAGGCGCAGGAGCTCGGGCTCGATATCAACGAAAGTGTCGAAGTAAGATGAAGAAGATGGAGATAGGATTGGTTCTCAGCGGAGGTGCCGCAAGGGCGGCGGCACATATCGGAGTGTTGAAGTTTCTCGAAGAGAAGGGGGTGAGGGTATCGGCCATTTCCGGTTCGAGCGCCGGTGCCATAGTCGCTCTGCTCATGGCCGCCTCCTGGAAGACGGAGGAGATGAGAGAGCTGTTGCACTCTCTTGAAAAGAGGGATATCTTCAGATTCAGAGGCTCTCCCGGAATATTCTCTCTCGAAAGGCTCGAGCGAAGGCTCCGCGAAGCCCTGCAGATAGAGAGTTACGATGAGCTCGAAATACCGTGTTTCTGTGCCGTTACGGATATGCAAAGTGCCCAGGTGCACTATCTAAGCGAAGGAGACCCGATAAGAAATGTCATAGCTTCGAGCGCTCTTACCCCCATCTTCTCCCCTGTATCCGTAGAGGGGAGGCTTTTCGCCGACGGCGGATTCCGTGACAATCTGCCGGCGCGTCCTCTGCTTAAATACAAGCTGCCGATTCTGGGGATAGATGTAAATCCGCTCCCCAAAAGGGGGAGCGCCGGGGTGATATCTCTGACGATACATACCGTCATGATACTTCTAAGGGGTACGACGCTTCCATCGAGGCAGTTGTGTGACTCCTATCGTATGATAGATGCCGTATCGGATATGCCGCTTTTCGATTTCGGCAGGGTCAACGAGGCTATAGAGGCAGCCTATTCGCAGATGCAGCGGGAGTGGGATAGTATAGAGGAGAGTCTCCTATCTTCTTTGAAAAGCGACAGAGTGGCAGATGCTCGCAGATAGGAGAGCTGCTCTTCTCGTTTTGCCGATTGTCTGTAAACTTCGCTACCATTCGATGGCAAGTGCGAATCGATTTTACAATTAGGAGGATTGGAAATGTTACCCAGATTTATCATAGCTATCTTTCTTTCTCTCTCTATCGGGAGCGCTCACGAGATGCCCCAGGCTCTCTACCTCAAGATGCTCTCCAAAGGGGAGAAGGTTTACCGCTATCTCTGCGACGAGTCCAAAATACCTCCGATAGCCGCCTCCGCCTCTTTCGACGAGCTCGAAGAAGCCGTCCGAAAGAGCGGCGCCTGCCGCTATCTCGACAGCGGCCGCCTGAAAGCTCTGACATACTACCTTCTGCACAGGGCTTCGAAGAGTGCCGAAGCCGCCGGGGCAAAGGAGAGTTTCGGCCCCATCGATGTACCGGAAGATGCCAAGTGCCCGGTCTGCGGTATGTTCGTACACAAATACCCCAAATGGAGCGCAAAGATTGCGATAGATGGCAAAGAGTACTTCTTCGACGGGGTGAAGGATATGATGAAATTCTATATCTTCGACGGCGATTTCCCCTATGACAGAAGCGCCATCAAAGAGATTCTGGTACAGGATTTCTATACGCTTAGGGCCATAGACGCCAGAAAGGCCTGGTATGTAGTCGGCTCGAATGTCTATGGCCCCATGGGAAACGAGCTCATACCCTTCGCCGACAGAAAGAGTGCCGAAGAGTTCAAAAACGACCACAACGGTGAAAAGATTCTGAGCTTCGACGAGATAGACGCCAAAACGGTGATGGCCCTCGACGGTATAGATTACGATGAAGAGTGACCTTCACATCCTCGAATCCACTTTTCTCGACTTCGCGCGCATAGGGGCGCGACTTGAGTCGCAGATTCAGTCCGCTATCTCGAGTTGTACTTTTGTAGCGCAGAAGGGTCGGCTTATTGTCGTCATCTGCCTCCTTTTTCTTATTCTAAGTGCAAATATAGTATAAGTCAAAACTCCATCTACAAACTGTCGAGAGGGGGAATGGATGAAGAGTTATGTGGGGCACCGGAGCTACGATCGGATACTTGTAAATCTCCTCAGAGAGATAGCCTCGTATCGTTTGCGTGAAGAGCTTTTGCTCTATTTCGGAGATGAGCTTATGAAGATCTCTTCGGCAGGGGTGATAATTATTCTCGAACGATACAATAGAGGGGAGCATTTGGAGCTCTTCAAGATATGGGACAAAAATATCTATCGCAATCTCAAGAGAGACTATTATAGTAGCGCAAATGCGCAAAGGGTGACCGAACTGGTCGAAAATGGCTGTTTGAGAGATATCGAAAAGAGTCGCGATGCCTATAGCTACCACAGCTCTTCGGGAATGATCGATTTTTTATCCTTTTTCATTCCACCAAGCGAGTTTCGTAGGGGTGGTTGGGCTACGATGGTCTATCTGCCTCGCGCTACACCAAAACATCCGGATCGCATAATGGTTCTATGGTATAGCGGTTACAATTCGATTCAGAAGATTCCCACGACCATAACACAGGACGAGCGGGTACTCTATCTCTTCGGGCACTACTACGAGTTGGCATCGTTCAATATCAAGAGCAAAGCCAAGCTCATCTACGAGCAGCGCATGGAGATGCTCAAAGCCCTTGTCCCCTCGATGATAACCCACGAGATTTATCATCGCGGTGTCACACTTTATACATCGGTCCAAAATCTCAAAAAACGCATCGGGCGAATTGCCGAGAGTGAGACACTCGAGGAGGCGCATTTGGAAACGGCAAAACTTCTAAGCAGTATCGAAGAGGTTGTCGAGCCGACACTCGAAGCGCTCACCGACATCACAAGGGCGATCTCCAAACTCACCAAGCAGGCCACTACCGAAGAGGTGGATATTGCCAAAGTCCTGCATGATGCGGTCTTGATTGCCAATGTCGTGGCGACACGGTTGGGGATCAAAATCACAATCGACTCTCCACCCAGCCCCATCCATACCGACCGTGCCTTGCTGATGCATCTGGTGATGAATCTCGTTACCAACAGTATCGAAGCATATCGCGATATCGAAACTTTGCCGAAGATCATTCATATCAAGGTCGATAATAGCGACGAAAAGCATCTGCTTATCCGAGTCAGCGACAATGCCCGCGGCATCGATCCGGCGGTAGTCGATAGACTCTTCGAAGAGGGATATACCACCAAAGAGGAGGGTAACGGTCTTGGCTTGCCTATCTGTAGCTATATCGCCGGATTTCTCGGAGGCAGGATCGAGCTTGAAAATTACAAGAGATACAAGACCACCTTCACACTGACTCTACCGAGAGATGCCATGAAGTTGACCACACTGACCGAGGAGGCGAAATGAGCAAGAGAAAGATTCGGATACTCTTCGTCGATGACGACAGAGCCTTTTTGAGAAGTCTGCAAGAAGATATCGAGCTAAACGAGGAGTATAGTGAGCATATAGAGCCGCTCTGTTTCGGTAGCGATGCGGGAGAGGTGCGAAACAGTGACTATGGTCAATCCTTTTATGACTATATAAATGAGCAGCACCAAAGCTACATCGCCGATATTATCGTATGCGATTACGATCTTGGGAGTGGTATACGGGCTATCGAGATACTAGAGCTCGCCCAAAAATATCCGTCGCTGCCTCCGATTGTCATTATGACAGCCAATGGCGAGAATTTGCAAAAAGAGGGGATTGAATCGGTCAGATTGGGTGCCAAGGGCTATATTATCAAGAGCAACGAAGCCCTCTCGGTCTCCAAAGCCAGAGACTACTTCATGCAGGATCTGCTGGTGACGGCTATGCGCCTACATACCGAGCAGCGTCAGCTTACCACCCACAAAATCATCACCGAAGTGAGCCACAAAAGGGATAACAATGTAGGAGATATCGGGCAGCTGGCCAAGCACTATATAGAGGTGTTTGCCAAATACTATCCCTACTACACGGTGATCATCCGTGAGTACCAAGCCGGGATCATGAAGCTGATAGCGTCCAATATCGAAGATGAGTCCATACGAGAGGCCCTCTCCGAGCTTCGGGTCGGCGATGTGAAGCTACTCAACGATCTGCTCTGCAGCGATAGCGGAGTCATAAGCGATGTAGCTATGAAGACATTTGTTGACGATGATTCGGTCGCTAGTTCGATTCGAGATGCCGCAAAAAGTCTCAATATCGAGAGCGGATTGATGATTCGCGTGGGGGATAAAAATACTCCGCTTGGAAATATCTCGATCTATTGCCACAATCGCTCGCACAGTTTCGACGATGAGCTAAAAGGGCTCTTCCAGCTCTCCGCCAACAGCATCCGTCGAGACTGGCAGTTGATGAATCGCAATCACTGCTACAAGGATCTAATCGACTTCGTAAAAAAGATACTCGAAGCCGAGAATGAAGATGAGATATGGGAAGAGTTGGGTGCTTTGATACATAGACATTACAATCAGGAGTCCGAAAATACCAAAACGACCATCAAGATACTCGATCCTCTGACAAATCTTCTCGTATATAAAGCTACGGTGGGTATTGGTTGTAAAAATACAGAACCTATACCTATCTACAATAGCAATATCTCCTGCTGGGTCTTTCGCAACAATCACTTTTGTGTACTGAATAGGGATGCCTTCGAGGATCCCAGGGCCGAGGAGAAGAGCTTGAAAAGAAGTTTTGTCGAAGCGTTGACGAAAAATCGAGGTGACGAAAATATAGACTTCTTTACCAACAACTCCAAGATGCTGAGCGAACTCTGCCTCCCCATCGTTTCGGAGGGTAGGGCGATAGGGGTGCTCAACCTCGAATCCAACCAGCCCTACGCTTATGGGATGAGAAAAACGCCCGAGAATATCCAATTGCGTGAAGAGATCGAATACTTGGTTACGGTCGCCGAAAAACGGGTATCGAATCTGAGACATGAAAACTTTATGCGCAGTATGATTCAGGCAATCTCCAAAGAGTCGCACGAAGAGAGATTGAAGCAGGCTACAAAGTTTTTGGAAGAGTTCGTGGGATTTGGCAATTTCGGCATCGTTTTGCTGGACAAAAACCGTCTGAAGATGGAGTATTTCACCTACAACTCCAGCAATGAGCCTGTTGGGAAGGAGGATATGAGATCTATCGAAGAGAAGCTCAATAAAGATGGGTCGATCAAAAACTTCATAGAGGCAGAAGAGGTAGAGGAGAAGACACGCTATATTCCCGATATAGCAAGAGAGTCTCATTTTATAATCATAGAGGGCTCCAATACGAAATCCGCGTTTATCTCGAAACTATCTTTCGCAGGTGAAGTGCTGGGCGCTGTCAATATCGAATTCGACCGCGAAAATCCCCTAAGTGAGAACCAGCTAAAGATACTCGAAGGGTTCGTGGCGTGGCTTGGGAGAGATATACGAGAGCATATCGACAACGAGAGGCTCAAAGAGAAGGTCGATTATCTCACGAGCAAAAATACCCTCGATGCCCTCTTTCGCAACCTCTCCCACGCCATGGGGACACCGCTCAACACAGCCAAAGCCAATCTGGAAGCCATCCGCGACTTTCGGGATAGTTATTCGGCGGATGAGATCGAAAAGATAGTCGATGAGACGGTCGATCTGCTCATTACGGTATCCAACTATCCCAAACGCTATATCTCCAGCGCGACATATGGCTACAAGACTCTCGAGGAACTCTACGGAGCCCTGATCGACGATCTGCGATACAAGATCGATAGCGCAAAGGTGAAGCTTCATTACCACATCGAGCCTGTCACCATCAAGGCGGAGCATACGAGCTATCTCTATATGATCCTCTTTCATCCTCTGCTAAATGCCCTCGAGGCAGAAGAGGTCACCGAAATCGGAGTGAAAGCCTCCATCGATCGTAAGAAGAGAGTCTGCACGATCACGATCGAAGATGATGGCAAAGGTTTTGTCGAGACAGATTTTGCCAAGTTGAAAACGACCAAAAGTGACGGTGGTGGCTTCGGACTGAAATATATCCATCAGATGATCGAATTCGAACTAAAAGGTGAGATGAAACTTGAAAATAGAGAGAGCGGCGGTGCCCAGGTCGTCATTACACTGCCGCTATCCGAAAAGGAGGGAGAGTATGAGCTTTAAACTCTTGATTATCGAAGATGATGAGCGTTTTTTGAAAAGGATGAAAGAGTATATCTCCAAAAAGTGCGAAGAGCTTTCCGAAAAGTATGGAGTGGGATTGGAGTGTGGCTATGTGGGCGATCTGGAGGCTGTGGAGCGAAAAATCGCCCAAAATTACTATATCGGTGTCTCGATAGATCAAAAAATCTATAGCTCATCTGAGCGTCGAGAGGCAAATGGGGAGTTTGGCTCAAAAGCTGTAGAGATACTGAAAATAAAAAACAATATGTTGTTTCAAGTAATGCTCTCGAACTATCCTTACGATATAAAATTCACAGATAGCAAAATAGGACAAGAGAACTACTTCAACAAGGGAGAAAAAGATGTATTGAAGCGGTGGAGCGCTCATTTTCTCGAGCGGAGTCTCGAGTATCTGCAAAAGGATATCTACCAGGATGCAACCAAGATACTTCCCCTGAGGCTGGGGAATATGCTCAGTCGCTATCTATCATATGATTATGATGACAAAAAGCGCATAGAGGCGATGGTACGGTTTTTCGAACTCGATCTGAAATTCATCTACGCTTCGGTTCTCTCCGCTACGGGACTAAGAGGAGAAGCCATATGGCAAAATGCCAGAATGATCGATAGACTCGAAGAGGTGCGAAACAAAATTTGGGATATCTCCGTGGCGGATTGCGTAAAATCGGAAATTAGCAAGCTCCTCTGCGAATCGTTGATGGAGTCGCTCGAAGCGCTACGGAAGATGCGCGACTATTTTACCCACAAAAACGAAGATGTAGAGTTGACGCCGGAGTTGCAGATGCATTTCGCCAATCTGGTACTGCACAACAACTACTTCTATGCCAATCCGCTCATCTATGTCGAACACCATGAATTCGAGAATCGAAAACTGCATGTTAGAGCACAGATACTTACAGGTTCTCCACAACCCTACGCTTTCGAGCTCGAGAGTGAGCCGTATATCGAAAACAGAAAGCTCTATCAACTCTTCGAGCGCTCTACCAAAAATATAGTCTCGCTCGATAAATATATAGAGAGAGATCGCTCGCAGAGCATCGTCACTCTCAAGCTGAAATGAAGATGGATATCTATATAGACAGAGAGTTCGAACTGACGCAGGAGAGCGATCTCTTCGGCTCATGGGAGCTGGTCGAGAAAATAGAAAAAGAGATCGAAAAGGCGGGCAGAAGCTATGTCGTCATCGGTATCTTCGGTGCATACGGCGAAGGCAAGAGCGCTATCGTCAAAGCCCTTGAAAAAAGAGTGGGCATACTGGAGGTCGATGTCTGGAAATATGAGGTGTACGATATCGAAAACGCTCTGCATCGAATCTACAATATGGAGAAGGATATCAGTACCTCCTTCGGTAATCTCAAACAATCGTTCATGAGTATAGGAAGTAAAAGCGGGCTCAAGAGCTCTCTCTACGGTCTCAATTTCACCCTGCCCGTCCCTTCATCGGGGCTTCATGGCGGCTACACCGCCTACCAGTACAAGCTCCACAAAGAAGCCACCAGGAGCTTGATCGACGGATTCAAAAAAATCATCCGATACCAAAAGAGCGTCAAAGCGATCTGCTTCGAAAATCTCGATCGCTGCTCCATCGAGAAAAAGATCGAACTACTCTCGTCGGTGCACAAGCTTCAGGAGTGGTTCGACAAACCCATCCTTATCGCCATCGATCCCCACGCAGTCGATGAGCAGAAAAAATATTTCGAGGATCTTGTCAAAAAAACCTTTCACACCTCCTACTATGTCAAGCAAAAAACCCGGGCGGATATCGACCGATACATGGATAGTATCGGGGGTTTCGATCAGATACTTCGGAGATATATCCTCAGTATCTATCCTCTTACACCCAGAGACATCAACTACATTCTTAATGTCTATCGTTGCAAATGCGGCAACAAGAGAGGAGGCGTATCGGAAGAGGTGATGAAACGCTCCACGGCGCTCATGTCGATTCTGCATGTGGAGTATCGGGCACTCTATCACCACATCTCCAAAAACCCCTTTTTTATCAACCGTTACATTCGGGAGGCCAAACGAGACATTTATCTAAATCTCTACGAAGATTTCGGCTATAGCGATGCCGATGCGTATCGTATCAATCGCCTGTTGCTGAACTACTATCGCAGTTTCGAGTCTTTCGATATTTTCGACAATGCGGACGCAATCTCTCCATTGCTGGAACTATCGGACTGTATTCGAAATTTTTTTCGGAATTTCACAATAAACAAGGAGTGTACCTGCTCGTCGCAGTTTGACACTGTTGTGGCTCTGCTGATTGCATCTTCGAACCACTATGAAGTCAAAAATCTCTTTCAAGACACTATCCGTTCAGTCTCTTCGGAAGCTGATCTCTATAGCCGGTGTATCGGAACGATTCTCGACATAGCGTCGGATTCGAAAGAGATGATCTCGATACTCTTTGTGGATGACGACTACAGCAGTTTCGTGGATTATCTGAAGTTCGACGACAAATTGCTCAAGCAGCTGCTTCATATCTCATCCAATACATACAGTGGAGTCGTGCGTAAAAATCTGGCTCGATTCATACTATCGATTTTCGAAAAGAAAAAGTTCGATTACAAAGATTACAAAAACGAGTTCGCCGAAATTTTCATACAGCACAAAGAGCTGTTCGTATCGTTTTGTCAGGTACTGGAGAAAAACAAGGATCGGCTGGTGGAGTTTATCAACAAAATCAAAAGTAGCGAATTGCTCGACGAGATACTCTCGTCGCAAAGTGCGATCATATTGAAGCTCTATCCCTATCTTCTCGATGTCATCAAAGAGTCGAAAAAGAAATCGAACACCGAATATAGATATTTCGATGATAAACTGCTGGAGTTTTTCCTACAAAACAGCTCGTTTATCCATAATGTGATCGACTCTGGTCAATTCGAAGACTATCTAAGGGCGCTGAAACATCTCGAGACATTCGACAAAAGAAATTATGACCATTTCAGGATATTGATCGATATCGTCCGAAATTACAATATGCAAGCGACACTCGAGCTCTATGCGATGTATCGGATATTCCATATCGTAAGTGTCGATACGATCGAAGCCTCTTTTTTCGAGAGCTTGGTCTATCTCGCGGTCGATATCGTACTTCATGGCAACGATACGGATATGCACAAAATCGAGTCGATACTTCCCATACTCTCATCGAGTGTTCTTATGACGAATCCGGAAATAAAAAAGCATAGAGAGATACTGCATGAAATCTATCTAAAAATCATAGATTCGTTTCGCTATACAAAAGCCTATAGAGAGTTCGTCGAGAGGGCAAGCGCCTTCATTTTCGACTATCTGAATCGGGAAGATTTCGACAGTGTGTACAAAGTATTCACTTTTTATGGATTCGGGCTCATACTGTTGAGAGAGAGTGTACGCAATAAGCTCTTCTACGCTTTTGTCGAAGAGCTGCATCAAAAAAATCGACTGGATCTTTGGCGCACCCATGAAGAGACACTAACCCGAGAAGTATTGGCGGAACTCTCAAATATGAAAAAAGATTTGAAATATCTTGACGCAAAAACCAATGTCGAAATTCTGCTCGACAAGCTCGATTTCTCTTGGATCGAACTAAACGAGCTGAGCGAAAAAGTAGTCGAACTAAAAGAGCATGAAACATTCAAAGCCATCGAAAAATTGGATCTCTACCTGAAGGAAGATATCGGTGAGTTGGAGTTGGAGAAGGCTATTTTGGAACTTGTACAAAGAGTGAATACAAAGCTGATCGTTCAAAGAATAGACTACTGGTCCCGATGTCAAGCGGATAGAGCGCGTGTTCTCAAAGATAAGATCTTTGAGCTATACAATAGATATGAACAGAAAGAAGGCCTGGAGTCTCTATATTATCAAGTCGTCGCAAGATAGAGTCGGAAGTTGACAATTATCGCATATCCTAATCGTCACGGAGAGAAGAGGGCTTATCGGGGCTTCTTGTTGGAGACCCTCTCTATGATCGCGGTGGTGCTTCTACCCTCCACGAAATCGACCAGACGGAGCTCTTTGGCGATATCGCTTCCGACTACCTCTTTGCCCCTGTAGTCTCCCCCTTTTACCAGTACATCGGGCTCTATCGCCTTTATCAGCTCATAGGGGGTATCCTCTTCGAAAACGCTCACGAAGTCCACCGCGTCGAGGGCGGCCAGGAGATAGGCTCTGTCGTATTGCGGATTGACGGGCCGTCCGTCTCCCTTGAGCCTCCTTAGCGACTGGTCCGAATTGAGACCCACTATCAGGAGGTCTCCGAAACTCCTGGCCTTTTCGAGATATTTGACATGCCCCATATGCAGGATATCGAAACAGCCGTTGGTGAAGACTATCTTTTTGCCGCTCTTTTTGGCTCTTCTGACTGTCGAGACGAGAGCCTCACGGCTTTTGATTCTGTGCTCGGTCGTGCTTTCGTGGAGCGTATCTTCGTAGGAGATGATTTCGTCCCAGTCGGCGGTGGCACTGCCCAGTTTGCCCACGACGACGGCGGCGGCGGCGTTGGCTATGCGTGCCGCCTCGTCTATATTCCCCCCGCAGGCGAGGACGAAACCGAGCGTCGAGAGTACCGTATCGCCCGCACCGGTGACATCGTAAACCTCTCTCGCTACCGTCTCTATGGTGCGCATACTATCGTCGAAAATAGCCATCCCCTCCTCGGAGAGTGTAATCATGGCCATATCGAGGGAGAGCTCCTCTTTGAGTTTGAAACCCGCTCTTCGCAGACTCTCCGTATCGACTATCTCTATACCGGTGGCTTCGCTCGCCTCCTTTTTGTTGGGGGTCACGAGGGTTGCGCCTCTATATTTGGAGTAGTCTCTCCCCTTGGGGTCGACAAGAACCATCTTGCCTTCGCTCCTGGCCAGCTCTATGAGAGAGGCTGTAAAGCTCTCTTCCAGCACACCTTTACCGTAGTCGGAGAGCAGAACGATATCGAAATCGGAGATTGCGCTCTCTATTCGGGAGAGAAGCTCGGCCGCGGTACTCTTCTCTATCGCCTCTTTGGTCTCGCTGTCGAAGCGCAGTACCTGCTGATGTGAGGCTATCACTCTGCTTTTGCGTGTGGTGGAGCGTCCCTTTTGCAGGATGAGAGCCTCCGTATTTACCTCTATCTCCTCCAACATGGCTTTGAGCCGTCTGCCGTTTTCGTCCTCTCCCACTACCGACGCGACACTCACCACAGCCCCGAGAGCCTGTAGATTGTTTATCACATTTCCGGCTCCTCCGAGAATCTCGCTCTCCTCTCTCACATCTATCACGGGGACCGGTGCTTCCGGCGATATTCTGTCGCAGGCTCCCCAGAGATAGTGATCTATCATCAAATCTCCGACTACCAGTACCGAGGGGCTGTAACTCTGATATCTACGCAAAATCTCTCCTTTTGACTATCTCTCCGCCTCCAAGCAGTCTCTCTTGGTCGTAGAATACGGCGAATTGTCCTTCGGCGAGGCCGAAGACGGGGCTGTGGAGTCTGACACTGCCCCCTTCGGGCCCTATTCGGACACTCGCCTTCACCGCTTCGGTGCGGTATCTGACTTTGAGCATACACTCGAAGCTCTCCATATCGTCGAAGAGATTTATATTGCGCAGTCGAAATTCACTCTCGGCAAGAAGCTCTCTTCTGCCTACGATGATACGGTTGTTGCGTGCGTCGAGCCCGAGTACATAGTGCGGTTCGTGGGCTCCGCGGACGGTGAAGCCTCTTCGTTTGCCTATGGTATAGTGCATATATCCTTTGTGGGTACCCACCACCTCTCCGGCGGTATCGAGAACCTCCCCCTCCATATCCACGGGCATATGTTTCGCCAAAATCTCGGTATAGTCGCCATCTACGAAACATATCTCGCTACTCTCTTTCTGCCTGGCGATATTGCGCAGAGGCTCTATCTCTTCGGCCATCTCCACCACTTCGCTCTTTCGAAGCTCACCGAGAGGGAAGAGGAGTCTTCCTATGACGCCCGGCTTCACCTCCGCCAGAAAATAGCTCTGGTCCTTCTCTTTGTCGAGGGCTCTGTAGATATATTTTCCGTCACTTCTGAGATAGTGTCCGGTGGCCACCTTCTCTATACCGAGAGTGTCGGCGAAACGGAGCATTTCGCCGAATTTTATCTCACGATTGCATATGACGCAGGGGTTGGGCGTAAGACCCCTCCTGTAGCTATCCACGAAATAGTCATAGACCTCTTTGCGAAACTCTCCGCTCAAATCGAGAAAGTGCAACTGCATTCCGAGATAGTCGGCTACCTGCTTCGCCTTGGCGAAATTCTCTTCGTGGTAGCTGTCGTTGTCGTGCAGTTTCATATATACCCCTACAGGCTCCCATCCCTCGCGGGATAGGAGGAGAGAGGCCACGGCCGAGTCCACACCTCCGCTTAGACCCACAAGTACCTTTCGTGCGCTCATTGGCAAAGCTCCTCTATCTCCAGGATATATCTGCCGTTTTGGAAGTAGAGGGAGGCTGAAGCGAAGAGTCTATCGCCCAGAAAGAGGGGAAAGCCTTCATATATATTCCAGTCGAAAAGTACGATATTTCCGCTTTTGAGCTCTTTTTCGTTCATGAGGGCGAGAGGAGCACGGACAATACGGCTCTTTTTGGACTTTTTTGCCATATCGTCCTCCTCTTCACGCTCGAGAGACTCTATGCGCAGGGCGAATTTTCTGCCGTATCTTCCCATGGAGGCTCTGGCGAGGAGAGTCGAAGCTCTTCTTATCTCCAGAGAGGGGGGTTCGCTTCCCAAATCGAGGCAGTCGCCCTCTTTCAGCTTCGAAGGAGAGCTCTTCTTTTTCAGCAGCATCGGCTCCAGAGAGACGATTATCGACTCCTCGTCCGCCTTTTTTAGAATCGAGAAGTTCAGGACTTTGAGCTGAGTGTTATACATTCAACTCTCCCACGAAAAGCTCCAGTATCCTCTCTCTGCTCGCCGGCTCGAGGTCGTCGGGAATCTGCTGACCGGTACTCATATAGCCGACTGGAACTCTCTTTTCGGTGAGAAAGGCTATCAAATCTCCTATGCGTCTTGTTTCGTCGAATTTCGTGACTATGATATCGGATGGATTTATGAAGGAGAAGTGTTCGTATATATCCAAGATATCGTGATATTTCGCGGTAGCCGGAATTACGAGCGATATCTTCATATCTTCTCGTCTTACACTCTTGATGAACTCTATCGTCTTTATGAGTCTGCCCGTATCGTAGGGAGAGGTCCCGGCGCTGTCTATCAAAATCTTGTCGTAAGTATCGAGACTTTCGAGCGTTCTTTCGAAATCTCCGATACTTCGGACATAGCGATGTTCGAGTCTCAGGAGTGAGGCGAAATTTTCGAGCTGTTCGTATGCCCCGGCCCGGAAGGTGTCGAGATTTACAAGGGCTACTTTGGAGCTTTTTTTGCCGCCGTAGGCATATCTGGCGGCAAGCTTGGCTATCGTGGTGGTCTTGCCCACGCCAGTAGGCCCCACCAACATCCTTATCTCCCTTTTCCCTATGCGCTCTTTGACTATCTCTATCTCTTCGTCCATCGTCTCCAGCATATAGGATATCAGAAGCTTCTCGTCGGAGGCTATGGAGGTCTCTTTGACCTCTTGTAGGATTTTCTCTATCCACTCCGAGCGTATCCCCCTCTCGAGAAAGAGTCGGGAGACTCTCTCCGAGACTCCTGTGGCAGGACTCATGACGCTCTTCAATCTCTGCATACGGGAACGCAGAGAGACTATCTCCTCGAGAAGCTCCTCCTCTTCGCTCACTCCGGCACTCTCGAGAAACGACTCTTCATCCACCTCCACCGTTATCTCCGATATCAGCTTGCCATCGGCGTTTTTTATCTGTCTGGCCCTCAGCAGACGCAAAACACCAAACTCACCATATTTCTCTTTGGCCAGTCGATAGGCATCCTGCGGAGTAGGCGCTACGAAAGTCTCTTCGACCATCTCTTTCCTTTCATTCCGGCAATAGGCAGAAGTACCGACTCCCTCTCTCTCCAGTGCGGATGCGGAATGCTCAGTCTTTCGCTCCGTATCTTCAAATCGTCGTAGAAGAGTATATCTATATCGAGAGTGCGGGGGGCGTTTTTGAAGCTCCGTTTTCGCCCGAAACGCTTCTCTATCCCCAAAACTCTCCGCAAGAGCGCTTTGGGAGAGAGGGAGGTGCCGATGTGCAAAACGGCATTGTGGAAATCGTCCTGCTCGATATAGCCGAAAGGAGGATTTTTCAAAATCGCCGAGCTTTCGACTATCGATATATCCGGCATTTTGCCCATATAGTGCCATAGATGTTCGAAGCGCCTAGGCATATCTCCGATATTTCCTCCTATACCCAGCAGTACATGGTGTCTGTGGACTCTTTGGGCTCTGCGGACGATATGGGGATAGTGTCCGTAATGTATCCACTCCCACGATTGCGCGATTTCTCTTCTTAGCACCTCTTCTATCCGTTCTGTATTATTGGGATTTTCCGGCCCTCTCCACTCCTCCGCCACGAGAGTGTCTCGAAACCGGTAAATTGTGGAAAATTTTCTTTATGGTATCCAAAATATGATAAAGAGGGTATTATCGCCTCTGCATTAGAGCGGATTTCCCTCGCCCTGCACAGACTATCGGGCGATGAAGAGCGTACCTCCCTTGTGTACCCCGTCGAGCAGATAGGAGCGTATGTCATCGAGCTCGAAACCGCTGGCGAGAAACATTCTGCCTCCCCTTCGCATGAGGAAGTCCGCGGCCTGAAGTTTGGTGACTATGCCGCCGGTGGCGAAGGCCCCGTGCGCACTGCACTCCTCTTCGAGCTCCTCCGTACTCAGGGCGTTGACGACTTTGCGGATTTTGGCATCTTCGTGGCGGTGCGGGTCTTTGTCGTAATAGGCGTCTATATCGGAGAGTATCACGAGCAAGTCGGCTCCGAAATAGTGTGCCGCATGTGCGGAAAGACGGTCGTTGTCGCCGAAAACCAGCTCTTCGGTAGCTACCACATCGTTTTCGTTCACTATGGGAACGACACCGTTTTCGAGCAGTCTTTCGAGAGCTCTTCTGGCATGGGCGGTTCTCTTCCTCGAATCGAAGTCGTCGGCACTCAACAATACCTGCGCCGACAAGATGGCATGGTGGGCGAATCTGGTCTGATATATCTTGAGCAGATAGGGCTGTCCTATGGCTGCGAGGGCCTGTTTGTTTGCCAATTCGTTCCTGTCGAGTTCGAGCTGTGTATATCCGGCCGCCACCGCTCCAGAGCTCACGAGTATCACCTCCATCTGCGCTTCATGCAGGTCTGAAATGAGCTCGACGAGAGCGTTGAGTCTGTCGTGGGCTATCGTGCCGTTTTCAGTAAGGACATGCGAGCCGACCTTTATGACGATTCTTTTCACTGCCGCAACTCCCCTTCGAAAGAGTCCCGCATACTCTTGAGCTCCGCTCTTTTGCGCTCCACCATCTCGGCCAGAGCGTATCTGAGAGCCTCTCTGTTTTTGTGCGAAACAGAGGATACAGGCAGGATGAAGGCCGGTTTGCCCTCCGGCAGCCTCTCCCAGCTTTCACCATCGAAGGCGTAGCTTAGAAGGTCGCTTTCGGCTCCGAAGCGCTTCATCGCATCGTTGGCTTCGAGACCGAGATGTTCGAGCAGTTGCATCGTTTTGAGATCGATATCGTCCCGGGGCAGGGCGTCGGCCTTGGTTATGGCCACGGCGAAAGGTCTGCCGGCAAGCTCGCTGCTGTATCGTCGCAACTCCTCCAGGAGAGTGTCGTACTGATAGTCTATCTCTCTGTAGTTGGCAGCATCTATCATGAGGAGCAGTGCCCTGGTGCGCTCTATGTGCCTGAGAAAGTCCAGCCCCAGACCTCTTCCATCGCTCGCACCCTCTATGATACCGGGAATATCGGCCATCATGAAGGAGTTGTACTCTCCTACCGGCACCACTCCCAGCTTGGGGGTGAGTGTGGTGAATTCGTAGTTGGCTATTTCGGGCCTTGCGTTGGAGAGGGTGGAGATGAGGGTCGATTTGCCGACATTGGGAAAGCCCACCAGACCGATATCGGCTATGAGCTTCATTTCGAGTCTCACCAGCCTGCTCTCTCCGGGCAGTCCGGGCTGTGCATATGTAGGCCGTTGGTTGGTGGAGCTTTTGAAATGGACATTGCCAAGCCCCCCCTTGCCCCCTTCGAGAAACTTCACCCTCTCGCCGTTTTCGGTGAGGTCGAGCAGGAGCTCTCCCGTCTCGGCATCTATGACCTGTGTGCCCGGGGGGACCACCACCGTCACATCCTTGCCGCTTCTGCCGTACTTTTTCCTCCCCTCTCCCGGTCTTCCGTTTTCGGCCTTTATATGTCTCTTGCCCTTGAGGTGGGAGAGGGTATCGGTATTGTTATCCACCTCGAACCATACCGAACCTCCCCGACCGCCGTCACCACCGTCGGGACCACCTTTGATTACGAACTTTTCGGTATGGAAAGAGACGCAACCCGCCCCACCTTTACCGGAGCTGAGCGTCAATTCCACATTATCTATAAACATATCTTTTCAATCCCTCTATAAACCGCAGTTTTTGATGGGTATTATACTCAAGTTTCGTACACAGACTCCGGATAAAATTTATCTGCAATCTCCGAATGAAAAAATTAGGTACGGATATCGTAGAATACGGCAAAAGCCGAAAGAAAAGCCCACTCAACCATTTCAGCAAACAGATGAGCCTTTCTGGAGGGCAAACAGGATGATGCGAATCGTTTTGAATTCCGCCATAAGAGAGGCAGCGGTATGCAAAAGCTATGATGTAGATACAATATTGCTTTTCAGATAGACCCCTGCTCTGTACGCAGGAGTTCGCTTCTGGTTTTATCGCTCTTGAGTTTTTGTGAAATTCTCTTTTCGAGTTCGACATACCTCTCTTCGCAAAGAAGAGTCTTTTCTCTTATCGCCTCTCTCTCCTCCCCCTCGAGAGAGAGGAAGAATATCTTGTACTCCTTTTTGGTCAGTCGTCTTTTCAATATCAATCTGAGCTCATCTTCGCCCCTTAGCTCTCCTAGGGCGATACCCGTAATCTCTTCTATCTTCCGCGCTATATCCATAGTAGTCCGTTTTTGCAAAATTATAGCCAAAGAGCCCCCATGCTTTTGAAATTTCGGAGTATCGGTAAACTATCCCTACCATCGTTTCGGACACTATGATAAAATATGCAAATTTCGAAAGATAGGAGAAATAGAAATGTTGATGAGCGGCAAGAAAGGTATAGTACTGGGTATAGCCAACAAAAAATCGATAGCCTACGGTATAGCCAAGGCGTGTCGTGAGCAGGGAGCCGAACTGGCCATAACCTACCTCAACGAAAGATTCGGTAAAAAACTCGAACCCATAGCCGAAGAGCTCGGATGCTCCTCCCGCCTCTACCCCTGCGATGTCTCCAAACCCGAAGAGATAGAGGCACTCAGAGACTCTCTCGAAAAAGATTTCACAAAGATCGATTTCATCGTCCACTCCATAGCCTTCGCTCCCAAAGAGGGACTTGGCGGACACTTCATAGATATAGGCAAAGAGGCTTTCAATGTTGCCATGGATATCTCCGTCTACTCCCTTATCGAGATAAGCAGGGTACTCAAACCTCTCATGTCCGAGGGCGCTTCGATATTGACACTGAGCTATCACGGCGGAGTCAAATATATACCCAATTACAATCTGATGGGAGTTGCCAAGGCGGCTTTGGAGATGACGGTCAGATATATGGCCGAAGACCTCGGTAGAGACGGGATAAGAGTCAACGCCATAAGTGCCGGTCCCATCAAGACTCTGGCAGCCGCCGGTATAGGGGATTTCTCCTTCATGCTCAAGTGGAACGCCGCTCACTCCCCCCTGAGAAGAAACATAAGCATAGACGAAGTCGGAAAGAGCGGTATGTATCTCCTCAGTGAGCTATCGAGCGCCGTTACGGGAGAGATACACTATGTGGACGGCGGATTCAATATCATGGGTATGCCCGCTGTGGAGTTCGACGAAGATGGCAAACCGCATATCGCTTGGAACGGAGAGTGATGAAGAGATACGAAAAGGATAGCCCGGAGTATCTCGAAAAAAAGGCTTTCTACGAAAAGGTACTGACAATATACGGCAGAAAGGTCGTGCTGGAGGCGCTGCAGGATGAGGCGCTGCAACTACACCGACTGCATATGGCGGAGTCGGTAAAAGAGTCGAAAGATATCGCACAGATGAAGCGTCTGGCCCAAGAGAGAGGCATAGAGTTGATATATCACGAGAAGAAAGCTCTATCCCGTATCTCTGGAAACGGACGGCAGGACCAGGGGGTGGCTCTGGATATAGTCATGCCCAACTTCTCGAGCATAGAAGAAATCCTCGAAAAGGAGCGATTCAGAATAGTCGCACTCGACGGTATCACAAATCCCCAGAATATAGGGATGATTATACGCTCCTGCGCCGCGGGAGATATAGACGCCGTGCTCATCCCTTCGAAAAAGAGAGCCTCCATCTCTCCTCTCGTCATCAAGGCGAGTGTCGGTACGATATTCAGGATGCCTATTGTCATCTCCAGAAATCTCGAAAAGAGTCTGCAGCTACTATCGCAGGAGGGTGCCTCTCTATATGTCCTGGATTCGCATGAGGGTAGAGCATACACAGAGGAGAGATACTCCGAGAGGTCCGTTTTCATACTCGGCAACGAGAGTAGCGGAGTATCCGACTCCATACTCCGCATAAGCGACAAAAAGATATCCATCCCCATGAGGAGGGGTGTCGAGTCTCTCAATGTGGCGGTAACGGCATCTCTGCTCGCTTTCTGTATAGACGGAAGGCTCTAAGATGGGCAGGAGTCTCCTTTTCGTATCGTGGAATGTAAACGGTATCAGAGCGGCATACAGAAAAGGGGCGCTCGACTGGATAGGAGAGAGTGGAGCCGATATCGTGGCTCTGCAGGAGATAAAGGCCGAGGCCGGTGAGATACCCGAAGATATTTTCGCTCGCAAATTCAGATACAGCTTCATAAACCCCTCCCACAAAAAGGGGCAGTCGGGAGTGGCTCTATACAGTGAGATAGAGCCGGACTACCACTCTGCCTGTCATGAGGTGGATATTCTCAGAGAGGGACGCATAAACGAGATACACTTCGGCAAAATAGCCTTTTTCAATGTATATTTCCCCAACGGCCAGAGAAACGAAGAGCGATTGAACTACAAGATGGAGTTCTACGAAAGATTTCTCAAGCATATACAGATGCGTGCGAAAGAGGGCAGATCGATAATCTTCTGCGGAGACCTCAATACTGCACACCGCCCCATCGACCTGGCCAGAGCGAAAGCCAACGAAAAAATCTCCGGTTTTCTGCCTATAGAGAGAGAGTGGATAGACAGAGTCGAAGATGCGGGCTATATAGATACTTTCCGCCATATCCATCCGGATGAGAAGGATAGATACAGCTGGTGGTCCGTGCGTACCGGAGCGAGAAAGAGAAATGTAGGCTGGCGGATAGACTACTTTTTCGTATCACGGGAGCTCGAAGAGAGTATAGAGGATGCCGACATACTGAGCGATATCGAGGGTAGCGACCACGCGCCCGTAACATTGAGACTGAGACTCCCGCAGTAGATATGGATGAGATGTTTTAGCTGTCACTCTCTATCACTGAGCCCCATCTGCCGCAAATGTCATGAAAAGCTCTTCAGACCCTCCATATCTATGAGGCGCGTAGGTACGCTGGATGTGATAAGCTTTTTCGAATATGCTGATATAGAGCTCTTTTTACTGAGCAAATATGAACTCTTCGGCCATAGAATCTTTCGCTACTTCTCACGCAGACATATGGCTCCGTTTCTCGAAGCCTTCGCCGAGGGGCTGGATAGGAAGATTCATATGCTCTGTATAGACGACAATTGCGACAGAGGCTACTCCCATACCGCCATCTTGGGGCACTATGCGCAGAATGAAAAGATAGAGGTACTCCACAGTGTACTGAGGGCCACGAACAGAGTCAGCTACGCCGGCAAGAGTCTGGAGTATCGTCTGGGCAATCCCCGCAAATTCGAATATAGCGGTCCCCGAGATATAGAGGTGATTCTCATAGACGATATAGTCACTACTGGATTGACGCTACAGGAGGCCCACAACATCCTGCTCGAAAAAGGTGTGGATGTACTCTTCGCCCTCACTCTCGCAGATGCCTCGAGATAGAAGTGGCATCCGCTTCGTCCCACTATCGGGCACAAAGAGCTGTCAGGAGTGGTAGTTGGGGCTCTCTTTGGTGATGGTCACATCGTGTACATGGGACTCTTTGAGCCCTGCGCTGGTAATCTCGACGAATTCCGCTTTTTCCCAGAGTGTGGGAATGTCTTTCGAACCGCAATAACCCATCGAAGAGCGCAGACCGCCGGTCATCTGGTGTATGACATCGGATATTCTGCCTCTGTATGGGACTCTCCCCTCTATGCCTTCGGGAACGAGCTTGTCCGCCGCCGTACCCTCCTGGAAGTAGCGGTCCGTCGAGCCTTTGGTCATGGCGCCTATGGAACCCATACCTCTATACTCCTTGAACTGTCTGCCGTTGTAGATGATCATCTCTCCGGGAGCCTCGTATGTACCGGCGAGAGCCGAGCCGAGCATAACCGAGCTCGCACCCACCGCCAGTGCCTTGGCTATATCTCCGGAGTATTTGATACCGCCGTCGGCTATGACGGGTACACCCATCGGATTGGCCACCCGAGCCACTTCGTCTATGGCGGAAATCTGCGGGACACCGACACCGGCGACTATTCTCGTGGTACATATCGAACCGGGTCCTATACCGACCTTGACTGCATCCGCACCGGCCTCTATCAGGTCGGCCGCGGCCGCACCGGTGGCTATGTTTCCGGCAATCACATCCACATCGAGATTGGCCTTTATCTCTCTGAGCGTATCGATGATACCCTGGCTGTGGCCGTGTGCGGAATCGAGCACTATCACATCGACTCCAGCCTCCACGAGCGCCTCGGCCCTCTCTATCTGACCCACACCTATGGCCGCTCCCACTCTGAGCCTTCCGAATTCGTCTTTGTTGGCATTGGGATACTGCTCTTTCTTCTCGATATCCTTGATGGTGATGAGACCTTTGAGTATGCCCTCCTCATCGACTATGGGAAGCTTCTCTATCTTGTGCTTCTGCAGGATTTTCGAAGCATCTTCGAGAGAGGTACCCTTTTTGGCCGTCACGAGAGGGGCGTGCGTCATCACCTGATGAACCTTCAGACTCTTGTCGGTGATGAATCTCATATCGCGATTGGTGATGATACCAAGGAGACGGCGTTCGTCATCCACCACCGGCACACCCGAAATCCTATACTCCGCCATCATCGCGTCGGCCTGGGCCACCGTAGCGTCCGGCTCTATGTAGATGGGGTCTATGATGATACCACTCTCGCTCTTTTTGACCTTCTTCACTTCGAAAGCCTGCGAAGCCGTATCCATATTTTTGTGGATTATGCCTATTGCGCCGAGTCTCGCCATGGCGATTGCGGCCTTGTGTTCGGTGACCGTATCCATAGCGGCCGAAACGATAGGTATATTCAGCCCCACCCTTTTGCTGAGTCTGCTTCTCAAATCCACCTCTTTGGGCAAAACGGTGGAGTGCTGGGGTACGAGAAGTACATCTTCGAAAGTGAGGGCTCTCATCTTGATTCTCATCTTTTTTCTCCTTGATTACTGTAAGCTACCGCTCTTTCGAGACTTGCGGCGGCATCGAAAAGGCTCTTCTCCTCGAAGGCCTGACCGATAAGTTGTAGTCCCACGGGCAGACCTTCGGCGTTTTTCTCTATCGGAAGAGATATCGCCGGCAGTCCCACGAGGTTGACGGCTATGGTGTACATATCGCTCTTGTACATCTGCAGAGGATCGGCCAACTCTCCGAGTCTGGGTGCTACTGTGGGCGCCACGGGAGAGAGTATCAAATCCGCATCGGCGAAGAGAGCCTCGAACTCTTTTCTTATCAGATGTCTGACCTTCTGCGCCTTGAGATAGTAGGCGTCGTAGTAGCCCGAAGAGAGGACGAAGTTGCCAAGCAGTATCCTTCTTTTCACCTCGTCACCGAAGCCCTCGCTTCTGCTTCGGTAGTAGAGGTCTTCGAGATTTTCGGGCTCTTCGCATCGTCTGCCGTAGCGGATGCCGTCGTATCTGGCGAGATTGGTTGCCGCTTCGGCCGTAGCCACGATATAGTAAACGGCGATATCGTATTTGGTATTGCCAAGACTCTTGTGGACTATCTTGTGCCCCTCCTCTTCGAGAGCCCTGAGCGCACTTTCGTGAGCCTTGCGGACATCATCCCCGGCCTCTTCGACATAGTTGTCGATAACGGCTATGGTGAACTTTCTGTCGGGGTCGATGGAGCCGTATATGGGCTCTTTCTTGAAATCGGCACTCGTGGAGTCTTTGGGGTCGTGCCCCTTTATGGCGTCGTAGAGTATGGCGGCATCTTCGACATTTTGGGTGATGGGGCCTATCTGGTCGAGGCTCGAAGCGTAGGAGGCGAGTCCGTAACGGCTCACCCTGCCATATGTCGGCTTGAAACCGACTACCCCACAATATGCGGCCGGCTGCCGTATCGAACCGCCGGTATCGCTTCCAAGCGCCGCGATGGCTATGCCGGCGGCTACAGCGGCAGCCGAACCGCCCGAAGAGCCTCCGGGCACCCTGCTTCTGTCGTGCGGATTGAGTGTGGGGCCGTAGAAACTGCTCTCGGTGGTCGAGCCCATGGCGAACTCGTCCATATTGGCCCTGCCCATCGGCGCGAAACCGGCCCCGAGCATATTCTCTACGACGGTGGCGTTGTAGGGAGCCACATAGCCTTGCAATATACGAGAAGCTCCCGTGACACTCCACCCCTTCACCTGTATATTGTCTTTTACGAGTATCGGTATCCCCTCGCCATACTCCTCGAAACCGACATAGGCGTTGAGTTCACTCTCAGCCGCAGCTTTCAGAAGTTCGGCACGAAGCTCGGCAAGCTCCTGCGCACCAAGGTTCATCGCCTCTTTGAGTCTCATCACAACTTCCCCTCTCTTTCGAATTTCTTTCTATAGTAGAAACAGATACCCAGTCCCGCCGCTATACATAGGAGTATGAAGGCTACGGAAGCGACGATGACCCCATCGCTTACGGGTTGACTAAGATTCGGCATTCATGACCTCTTCGCATCTTTCGCAGAGTCCATCCTCCTCTTGTGCGGCGAAACGCCAGCAGCGGGGGCATTTGTGCGCCGTCGCTCTGTGGATACCGAAGCTGTGCCCTTCCACCTCGAAGCTCCCCAACTTCTCGCCGGCAGATTCGGCCGATACCGAGCTTACGACAAACCAGTCTTCGAGGTCTTTTTTCTCTTCGATACCAAATATCTCTATCGCACCGGCAAGCTCGAGCTCCAGAGTCGCCTTGAGCATCTTGGCTTTCTTCAATCTGTCTATCTCTTCGAAGAAGGCTTCGCGTGCCTCTATCAGGAGAGCTGCGGGGAGCCGGCTGCTTAGCTGCGGCAGCTCCTCGTAAACTATATCGAAGACAGACTCCCTATCTCTTTTCAGGATATCGGGAGCATACTCCATTATCTCATCGATGGTATATGTGAGAATCGGAGCGAGCAGAGACATCATTCTGTCGGCTATCATCGCCATGGCCGACTGGGCGGATCTTCGCTGTGGGTCGTTGGCCGCGTTGCAGTAGAGCCTGTCTTTGCAGATATCCATATATATTCCGCTCAGCTCGTTCGTGATGAAGTGGTTGAAGAGCGAGAGGCCCCTGAGGAACTCATAAGCGTCGAAAGAGTTTTTGACCTCCGCGAAAATTTCCGAAGCTCTGGAGAGAATCCATCTATCCAACTCTCCCATCTCTTCGATATCCACAAGCTCCTGCAAATCGTTCACATTCGCCAGCAGGAAACGGAAGGTGTTTCTCGTCTT
The DNA here is from genome assembly GCA_913054475.1 of uncultured Nitratifractor sp. GTDB lineage: Bacteria > Campylobacterota > Campylobacteria > Campylobacterales > Sulfurovaceae > Nitratifractor. The sequence continues at coordinate 11,265 of CAJXJF010000007.1, read as the reverse complement.
GCGGTACTGCTCGGCCGTCTGCTTCAAAATGGAGTCGGATATCTTCAGGTCACCCTGATAGTCGCTAAGAGCCACCCAGAGCCTGAGTATCTCCGAACCGTACTGCTTCGTAACCTTCTGGGGAGCCACCACATTGCCCCTCGATTTGGACATCTTCTCACCCTTCTCATCTACAGTGAAACCGTGTGTGAGTATGCAGCGGTAGGGAGGATGGAAGTTTATCGCCGACGAAAGCAGCAAAGAGCTTTGAAACCAGCCTCTATGCTGGTCGCTCCCCTCGAGATAGATATCCGCGGGGAAAGCTCCGGCATCGTAGTTGCGACTGCGCAAAACGGCATTCCAGGTAGAGCCGCTGTCGAACCAGACATCCAGAATGTCGTCTATCTTTTCCAGCTCGGAGGGCTCGTAACCGCTTCCAGGATAGAGGAGTTCCTCTATCGGACGGTCATACCAGGCGTCGCAACCCTCTTTTTCGAAGATGGCGGCTATGAAGTTGAGTACCTTCTCGTCGAGTATCACCTCTTTGCTCTTTTTGTTTCTGAAAAAGGCTATCGGCACACCCCAGGTACGCTGTCTGGAGATACACCAGTCGGGTCTGCCCTCGATCATCGAGCTTAGACGCTTGCTACCCAATTGCGGATAGAATTTCGTCTCCGTAACACCCCTGAGTGCCAACTCTCTCAGACTCTTGTCGCTGCCGGCAGGCTCGCTGTCAACAGAGATGAACCACTGTCTGGTGGCTCTGTAGATGACCGGCTTTTTGGTTCTCCAGCAGTAGGGGTAGGAGTGTACCAGAGTCGATGATTTAAGCAGAGAGTCACCGAGGAGTTCGAGGATCTTTTCATTGGCATCGAAGATATGCATACCTACGAAACTCTCCGCTTCGGGAAGAAGCTGATGGTGCACCACACTTTCGTCGAAGCGTCCTCTGTCATCGACGGGCATCAAGACCTCCAGATTATACTTCAGGCCGGCGAAGTAGTCCTCTTCTCCATGACCGGGAGCGGTATGTACCGCGCCCGTACCGCCGCTGAGCTCCACATGTTTACCGAGAATTATCTTGGAGGCTCTGCCGTTGAGAGGATTTATCGCCAGTCTGTTTTCGAGCTCGGTAGCCGAAATTTTTCTCTCGGCCCTACCAGCGACCACACCCTCTTCGATAAGAGCGTCGTATCTGCTCTCGGCCACGATATATCCGTCTGCGGTGAGCACATAGAGCTCTTCGGGATTGAGAGCTATTCCGCTGTTTGCAGGGAGTGTCCACGGGGTGGTGGTCCAGATTACGAGTGCCGCCTTGCCATCTATGTCGAGCTCCTCTTTGCTCTTGTCGGAGAGCTCGAAAGCCACATAGATGGAGTGACTCTCCCTCTCCTGATACTCCACCTCCGCATCCGCAAGGGCGCTTTGTGCCGCCCACGACCAGTAAACTGGTTTGCTCCTCTCTATCAGAAGTCCCCGTTTGGCGACTTCGCACAGCGTCCTGTAGATATTGGCTTCGAATGCGAAATCCATCGTTACATAGGGATTGTCCCAGTCGCCTATGACTCCCAGAGATTTGAAGCCCTCTTTCTGTATCTCGATATATTTGGATGCATGCTCGCGGCAGAGTGCTCTGAATTCGGATACGGGCATTTCATCTTTTCTCTTTTTGCCTATCTTCTCCTCTACCTTCTGCTCTATCGGCAATCCGTGGCAGTCCCAGCCGGGAGTGAAACGCACGGCCATCCCCTGAAAGTAGTGGTGTTTGACTATGATATCTTTGAGTATCTTGTTCAGAGCGTGACCTATATGTATCTCTCCGTTGGCATACGGCGGCCCGTCGTGGAGTGTGAAAAGCTCACAGCCCCGACGATTCTCTTTCATCTTCTCCCATACACCTTCACTAAACCATTTTTTGTAGCGTTCAGGCTCTCTCTGCGGAAGATTCCCTCTCATCGGAAAATCCGTTTTTGGCAGTAGGAGCGTATCTTTGTAGTCCATATTTTTCATTCCTCTCGCTCTCTTGAAAATTATATATAATCGTACGATTATATCCAAAAAGGGGTTAGAGTCGCTTTTGAGGAGGGGCTTTCGTTTGCCCGCCAGAGACAATGGAGATATCATCGATATAGGGCACTCATAGTCCGTTTGATAGGACGAGGATTCTGGCATCTATGCAAAATCATCCCTCTTGCATCAGACTCTTTATAAGCAGCATATCCCTGTATGCCTCTTTTTTTGCAGAGGGATTTCTCAGCAGATAACTCGGATGGAAGGTGGGGACTATTTTGTACTTCTGTGTATCTATCACATTTCCCCTGACCCGACTTATGGGGCTCTTGTCGCCGGTGAGATATCTGTATGCGGTGGCGCCGAGAGTGACCACTATTTGTGGAGATACAAGCTCTATCTGTCTTAGCAGATAGGGACGGCAGGTGTATGCCTCCTCCTCGCTGGGTACGCGGTTGCCGGGCGGCCTACACTTCACGATATTGGCTATATATGTGGATGAACGGGGTATGAGAAGGGCGTTTTCTATCATCTTCGTAAGCAACTCTCCGGCTCTTCCGACAAAGGGTCTGCCCGTACTGTCTTCGGTGGCTCCCGGTCCCTCTCCCACGAACATCAGCTGCGCATTCTCGTCACCCTCTCCGAAAACTGTCTTGTGTCTCGTCTTGGATAGTTCGCAGAGCTGGCAGCCTGCGACCATCGCTTCGAGTTCGCGCATCTCATAAGGCAATCTCGCAGGCTCCTCTTCGAGCTCGGACGGCTTGATATCGCTATATTCGAAACCGAGCTCTCTGAGAGTGTAGAGCTGTTTGAGAAGCAGTGCGTTGTGAAGTCTTCTCATTCTCTCTCCTCCTCCAACTCTTTGGCGAGATATTCGCCGGTATAGCTTTTGCTCTCGAGGTACTTTTGCGCCAACTCTTCGGGAGTGCCGCAGGCTACGATTTTACCCCCTTTGTCTCCCCCTTCGGGCCCCATATCGACTATATAGTCGGCATTTTTTATCATATCGAGATTGTGCTCTATCACCACCACCGTGTTTCCGAGCTCCACGAGGTGGTGCAAAACGCCGGTGAGTCTGTCGACATCGGCGAAGTGGAGTCCTGTAGTAGGCTCATCGAGTATGTATAGAGTCTTTCCCGTATCTCTGCGGCTGAGCTCTTTTGCGAGTTTGATTCTCTGGGCTTCTCCCCCGGAGAGTGTAGTGGCATTCTGCCCCAGTTTGATATAGTCCAGCCCCACTGCGGCGAGAGTCTGCAATTTGGTGGCGATTGGCGGTATGGCTTTGAAAAAGTCGAGAGCTTCCGCCACGCTCATATCCAGGACTTCGGCTATATTCTTGCCTTTGTACCTCACTTCGAGGGTCTGTTTGTTGTATCTGCTGCCTCCGCAGGCATCGCATGTGACCATCACATCGGGGAGGAAGTGCATCTCTATCTTGAGCTCTCCCTCGCCATGACACTTTTCACATCTGCCCCCCTTGACATTGAAGGAGAAGCGGCCGACCTTGTAGCCTCTTAGCTCGGCCTCCTTGGTCTGGGCGAAGAGCTTCCTGATCTCGTCCATCACTCCCGTATAGGTGGCTGGATTCGAGCGCGGAGTACGACCTATCGGGCTCTGGTCGAGATATATCACCTTGTCCAGATGCTCCATCCCCTCTATACGAACCCCCTCCACCGTATCGATTTTGCGCACTCTGTTGAGCATCTCTCTGGCTACGGGCAGGAGGGTCTGCAGTATAAGTGAGCTCTTTCCGCTCCCGCTGACTCCCGTTACACATACGAAATTTCCGATAGGCAGACTTACGGAGAGATTCTCTATATTGTTTATGGAGACATTCTCCATCTTCAGCCACCTATCCCGTGCTCTGTGCGAGTGTCGATAGGAGATTTTTCTCTTTCTGTGAAAATAGAGAGCGGTAGGGGTCTCCTGCCCTGCGAGCTCGTCCACCGTACCGCAAAAGACCACCTCCCCGCCCATGCGTCCGGCACCGGGACCTATATCGACTATGTAGTCGGCGGCGGCTATGGTCTCTCTGTCGTGCTCGACCACTATGATGGTGTTGCCCTTGTCTCTGAGAGAGTGCAGCGTACGCACGAGCTTCATCGTATCTCTTTCGTGCAGACCTATGCTCGGTTCGTCGAGGACATACATCACCCCCGTAAGTCCCGAGCCTATCTGGCTGGCAATCCGTATCCTCTGAGCCTCCCCTCCGCTGATGGTGCGGGCGTCCCGGGAGAGTGTCAGATAGCCCAGCCCGACATCGTAGAGGAAAAAGAGTCTCTCTCTTATCTCTTTGAGTATCGGTTCGGATATGAGCCTCTCCTGCGGGCTGAAGGAAGAGAAGTTTCTCTCGTCGCTGAAATATTCGTAGCACTCCTCTATGGAGATATCTATTATATCGGCAATGTTCCTCTCTCCGATTCTGACGGCGAGAGAGCGGGGGCGCAATCTGTGCCCTTTGCAGGCATCGCAGACCTTTTCGCTCATATAGGATGAGATATCTTTATCCTCTTTGAGCATATCTTTGGCGAAGTTTTTCAGGCCGGGCCACACTCTCTCGAGTCTGTGGCGTTTCCAGGTAAACTTCACCTTCTGCGTGGAGCCTTCGAGAATCAACTTTCTATCCTTTTCGGGGAGTTCGTCGTAGGGTACGCCGATATCTATGCCGTGTGTTTCGCAAAAGGCTTTGAGAAAGGCGGAGTGGTAGCTTCTGTTGTATCCGTGCATTATCTTGACCGCCCCTTGGGCTATCGTTTTGGAGCCGTCGATGATTCTGTGCATATCTATATCGTAGCTGATGCCGAGTCCGTCGCAGGAGGGGCACGCTCCTCTGGGAGAGTTGAAAGAGAAGCTTAGCGGTTCGAGCTTTTCGAAACTCTCCTTGCAGTCGAAACAGGCGAGATGTTCGCTATAGTGGAAATGCTTTCTGTCCAGTCCCATCTCTTCGTGGTTGATTACCTCTATTTCGACCTCTCCGTAACTCTCGCCCAGAGCCTTCTCTATATCCTGTCCTATCCTCTCTTCGTTCTCCTTTTTGGCGACCACTCTGTCCACTATCACCTTGATAGTGTGTTTTTTGGTCTTCGAAAGCTCTATCTCGTCGTCGAGCCTCACCATAACCCCGTCTATGACGGCCCTTATATAGCCCTTGTGTCTGAGAGATTCGAGCATATCGGCGAAGCTACCCTTCTTCTCCTTCACAAGAGGAGCGCTGATAAGCAGTTTGGAGCCCTCGGGCAGACGCATCACCTCGGTGATGATGTCGCTGGCGCTCATAGAGGAGATGGGCTTGCCGCATTTGTGGCAGTGCTGTACGCCCACGCGCGCGAAGAGAAGGCGCAGATAGTCGTATATCTCCGTTATCGTACCGACTGTGGAGCGGGGGTTTTTGGAGGTGGTCTTCTGGTCTATGGCGATGGCGGGTGTGAGCCCCTCTATCTTGTCCACATCCGGTTTGCCGACCCTGCCGAGAAACTGTCTGGCATAGGAGGAGAGAGACTCGATATATCTTCTCTGACCCTCCGCATAGAGAGTGGAGAAGGCGAGGGTGGATTTGCCGCTTCCGCTGATTCCGGTCACTACCGTCATCTCGTTTTTCGGAATTTTCAACTCTATATCCTTGAGATTGTGCTCCCTAGCACCATATATCTCGATATTACCGAAAGAGCCTTTTTCGCTCATGTTGAAATCTTCCTTTCTCTTCGTGAGTGGATGCCGAAACTGCATGGACGACTATTTCGAGGGGATTATACCCTCGCCCGCCGTCACTGTCAAACCGCATGGATAGTCCGTTTCGCTCCAAGTCGATAAGATTGATACAAAAGAGCGCTTTGAAGATATTGGCCAATTTATGATATCTGTTTCAAGATTTATAAGTCGAAAGTGCTTCGGGAGTTTTTCAATCTCCGAATCTAAAGTATGCAAATTTGCTATAATCGCCGGAGCGTATCAACTGTTCGATATGAAACGAAAGAGTCGAGAGAGGATAAAGAGAGTATGAAAATAGCGATAGCGGGGACTGGTTATGTAGGTCTGTCAAACGGGTTACTGCTGGCCAGACACAACGAGGTGGTTGCGCTGGATATAATTCCAGAAAAGGTCGATATGCTTCAAAGAAGAGAGAGTCCTATAGAAGATAGGGAGATAGAGGAGTATCTCAAAAAGGATGAGCTCGACTTCAGAGCCACACTGGATAGAAAAGAGGCCTACGAGGGGGCCGATTTCGTAATCATAGCCACACCTACCGATTACGACCCGCAGACGAACTACTTCAACACTTCGAGTGTGGAGGCGGTGATTTCCGATGTGCTGGATATCAATCCCGATGCCCTGATGATAATCAAATCTACCGTACCGGTAGGATATACCAAAAGTGTGAGAGAGAAGTTCGATACACGAAACATCATCTTCTCTCCCGAATTTCTCAGAGAGGGAAAGGCTCTCTACGACAATCTCTATCCATCCAGAATAGTGGTGGGTGAGAGGAGCGAAAGAGCCGAAAAGTTCGCCTCCTTGCTGGTGGAAGGTGCCCTCAAGGAGGATATACCGGTACTCTTTACCGGCTCCACCGAGGCAGAAGCGATAAAACTCTTCGCCAATACCTATCTGGCGATGAGGGTGGCCTTCTTCAATGAGCTCGACAGCTACTGCGCCACCCACTCCCTCGATACCATGCAGATTATAGAGGGTGTCGGGCTCGACCCGCGCATAGGGATGCACTACAACAATCCCAGTTTCGGATACGGAGGATACTGTCTCCCCAAAGATACCAAACAGCTACTGGCAAACTACGCCGATGTCCCCAGCAATCTCATAGCCGCCATAGTGGAGGCCAACAGAACCAGAAAGGATTTCATAGCCGAGCATATAATCTCCAAACTTCCCAAAGACGAGCACGGTTTCCCCACGGGTACGGTAGGAATCTACAGACTGGTGATGAAGGAGGGCTCCGACAACTTCAGAGCCTCTGCCGTACAGGGAGTGATGAAGAGACTCAAGGCCAAGGGTATCGATGTGATAGTTTACGAACCGGTCCTTAGGGAGAGAGAGTTTTTCCACAGCAGGGTAGTGGAGAGCCTGGAGGAGTTCAAAAGAGCCTCGGATATAATAGTGGCCAACAGACTCTCCAAAGATATTTCGGATGTAGAGGAGAAGGTATATACGAGAGACCTCTTCAACAAAGACAGCTGAGACTCTCAGCAGCTGCGGCCGAGTCGATACATCAATATCGAAGCCGCAACCGCCACATTGAGACTCTTAATACCCTCTTGCATCTCTATATGCACCACTGCATCACATAGCTCCAGTATCTTACCGGCTATACCGTGCTCTTCGTTGCCCATGAGCAAAACCCACCTCTCGGAGTCGATTTCGAATTTGCAAAGCGGCACCGAAAAGCTGCCGGTCTCGGCCCCGACTATGAGATAGCCCAGAGCCCTGAGCCTTTCGAGTGTCTCGACAATATCGTCGTATGTATGTACCGAAAGTCTGGTAATATGGCCGGTAGAGACTCTGACAGCTCTTCTGCCATAGGGGTGCGGTCCCTTTCGGGGCACGATATAGCCCCCTACGCCCATAGCCGCCGCCGAGCGTGCGATTGCCCCCACATTTTCCATATTCGAAAGTCCCGCAAGCATAACGACTCTCTGCGGCATATCTTCGAGCGGCGTATCTTCCGGGCGTATGGCGTGAGCCATCACATTGTGATGTATGCTGTGGCCCGTTATCTTCTCCAGTTCACTCCTCTCTCCGAGATAGATAGTCGGTACGAGCGCTCCCTCTATCAAGGCTCTGTTGGCTTCGAAATAGTCCTGCGTACAGAGCAGACTTCTAAATTCGATACCAGCCTGCAAAAGGGCCGAAACCACACGCGGAGAGTCGGCTACGAAGCTGCCGTCGCTACCGAAACTGTTGCCTCTGAGTGTACGATATACGGACAACTCCTGCGCTCCGATATCGTCTATTCGTACAATCTGCATCTCTTCTCACTCCCCTTTGTGCGCCCGCAGCACTCTCACATAGCCTCCGAAGTGGAAATACTCTTCGAAAGAGTCGAAACCGAAGGCCGAAAGCATCTCTTTCGTATCCCGACGGATAAAATCTTCTGCCAGCGGACACTCCATTTTCCGTATGGCGAAACGCACAGGCAAAGGGGCGTCGTCCACGACGAAATTGGAGTAGTCAACTATATTGAAAACTCCACCTTTTTTGAGTGCTCTGTATGCGTTTTCGATTATCGTATCTCTCTTCTCCTGCACGAAACCGTGAAGTACGAAAGAGACGAGTACCGCATCGAACTCCTCTTCGAAAGCCAGAGTCGAGTCGATATGCATATCCAGTATCTCCATATTGTCGAATCCGCCGCACCTCTTCCTGAAGCCATCTATCATCTCTCTGCCGATATCCAACCCCGTATAGCTGCCCGATTCACCTATCATCTCTCTTATCAGAAGTGCGTTTCTTCCGCTTCCGCAACCCATATCCAGCACTCTCTCTCCCTCTTTGAGAGCGGTTTGCCGCAGAGCCTTGCGAATGAACGAGGGATATTTTCCCAAAGTCAGGATATTCATGAGAATATCGTAATATTTCGCCTCTATACCCTTTACCTCGACTTTCGACATATCCTGAGTCAATCTATCGTCTCTTTTCATCTCTCTCCTCCTCTCTTCCATAGTGGAAGTGAAGTATATTTCACAAAAATTTATAGATGAGAAATCGAACAATATCGCACAATTCGACTCTCTTTGCATATTCGTCCCCCTGAAGCGCCGATGAGTATATCGAATCGATAGTGAAGCCTCGATAAATCTTCATCGCTCATTCGAATTTTCGATACCTATTGGATTTTTTAAAAGCTAAGATAAGTGTTTTGCCTGTATAGTTTGCCTCGAATAAAAGAGATGGAGCAGTGATGAGCATTTTTAGAGAGTACGATATAAGAGGAATAGTCGGCAAAGAGTTGAATGAAGATAGTGTAGGCAAAATAGGGGCGGCACTGGCCGAAAAGATAGATGGAGAGTATGTAGCGGTAGGTTACGATGCCCGTACACACTCCCGGGAGCTTTTCGAATATCTCTGCAAAGGTTTGAATGCAGGCGGCAAAACGATATTGGATATGGGACTCGTCCCCACTCCGGTGAACTACTTCGCAAACTATATCTCTTTCGAGATCGACGGCAGAGAGATAGAGGTATCCGCATCGGTCATGATTACCGGTTCACACAATCCCAAAGAGTACAACGGTTTCAAGATAACGGTAGGGAAAAGACCCTTTTTCGGTGAAGATATCTACGCTCTTGGCAAAAGAGTTTCGCAGATATCCCTCGACGGAAAAGAGATAGAGAAAAGAGTCGTGGAGGTGGATGTCAAGAGCAGGTATATCGAATATATGCTCGAGCAGTTTGAAGCCCTCGAGAGCTTGGATACCCGAATCGTCTATGACTGCGGCAACGGCGCCGCCGGAGTCGTTCTGCCCGAAATTTTCGAAAAGCTGGGGCTCGATGCAAAGGGAATCTATATAGAGCCCGACGGAAACTTCCCGAATCACCATCCCGACCCATCTGTCGAAAAGAATCTCGAAGATGTAAAAAGGGAGCTCGAAAAAGGGGGCGATATAGCCTTCGCCTACGATGGTGACGCCGACCGTATAGCCGTCCTGACACATCGATACAATATCAAGGGCGACCAGATGGCACTGCTCTTTTCGATGATTATGGAGAGACCTACCGTTATAGGAGAAGTCAAATGTTCCCAGACCATGTACGACATCCTAAAGGAGAGAGGGGCGAAGGCGGTGATGTACAAAACAGGCCACTCCAATCTGAAGGTCAAGATAAGGGAGCTCGATGCCGATTTGGCCTGTGAGGTGAGCGGACATATCTTCTTCAACGATCGCTACTTCGGCTTCGACGACGCTATATATGCCACTTTGCGTATCCTCGAACTGCTCGCACGCGGCATCGACCTCGACGAAGAGCTCGATGCACTCCCCGAAACATTCGCTACCGAAGAGATAAAGATAGAGACCAGCGAAGAGGAGAAATTCCCCCTGATGGAGAAGATAAAGGAGCTCCTGTCGGAGTCTCTGGACTATATGCCCGATATCAGAGATATCGTGGAGGTCGATGGAGTGAGAATAATCTTCGACGAGGGGTGGGGACTCGTAAGAGCGAGCAACACCACTCCCGTACTCGTGACAAGATTCGAAGCCATCGACAGAGAAAAGGCTCAAATCTACGAAAAGGCGATAAATCGCCTCATATCGGAAGCCAAAAAGAGAGTGTAGATAGAGAGGCGCCTATGTTGGACTTTGCGATACTTTTCTCTACACAAAACGGAAAAATGGAGTTTTCTTATCCGAATTTCGATAGAAAATTCCATATATTGGGATATACTCGAATCACAATATCTAAAGATAAAAATAAGGAGTAGTTATGAGAAAACTCTTTTTCGTACTTGTATCGCTCTATATCGCATCCGCCTCCCTCTATGCCGAAAAAGGTGGAAACGAATTGAACAAAAGCGCTATCATACAAAAGCATATCCAAGAGCAGCTCGAGAGAGAGAAGAAGTATGCCAGAGAGAAGGCCTTTTATGAGGGAAGTGAATACAACCTAGACGAAACGAAGGTTGATGAAAGTACAGTAAAAGATGTACCGGTCATCAAACCAGAGGACGATTTCGATATGGACGAGGTGTATAGCGATATACAGTAGTTCTTATGATGAGTGCAACCCCTTTTTCTTTTTGCTCGACAAGGAGGGTTGTGCAGTTATGTCGCTACTCACAACAGCAGTATAGTATTTTGCCCCTATCTATAGATTTGACAAAAAAGATACAAAAGATGGTATCCCCAAGAGGACTCGAACCTCTAGCTAGGCCTTAGGAGGGCCCTGCTTTATCCAGTTAAGCGATGGGGACTTGAAAAGAGACAAAATTATACAATATCTAATCTTAATTGTCTTGCATGGCAATGAGAAGATAGAGATGTGTTGTGCTTCAATCTCATCAAAGACCATGGAGCTTATAGTCGATAATATAGGGTTATGACCTCCGTTTACAGGCCGATACTTGCCCTCCACAAACTCCAATGTCAATTCCGCGACTAAAGTCGCGGCCCCAGCCTCCCTTTTGTTATAATACAGGCCAAAGCCAGCCAAAGGAGATGAATGAAAGCCATTCCTTATGGATTGAGTGACTTCAAGAGGGTATTGGAAGAAGAGTACTACTATATAGACAAGAGTATGTTCATACCCCTCATAGAGGAGTATGGCAACT
>CAJXJF010000006.1 GCA_913054475.1 uncultured Nitratifractor sp. | reverse complement strand
ATTTATGTTGGTTACATAGGTAAACATTTACCAACTAAAAAATTTTAAATTTTATGATCAATAATACAACTATACTTCGTATTAAATGCTCAATTCTTTCTTTAGATTGTACTGATATCTTTACTTGATAAATGAAATCCGAGGCTCAATGGAGTAGGGACTTCAGTCCCGTCAAAAGACTTATTCGTATCCTGCCAAATCTTAGGCTCGCTTCTGTTTGACGAAGACAAGCCCAAGAGCTATCGGGACGCTTCGTTCCCTAACGGGCTCTTCGGAAACGGGAGCTGTAGCACTTGAAGATACTCTATAGTCGAAGGGTTTTTTCCGGCTCTTTTGCAGATATGGCGAATGACACCCGCATGGGTGCATAGCAGTATCTCCTCCTGCGGATGGAGCTGGGCGAGAAACTCGTCTATGCGCTTTTCGAAATCTTTGCGGGACTCGTCGGCTATATATTCGAACCAACTTTCGTAGGAGTCCAAAAGGGCGGGGCTGTAATCTCGGCGTCTGCTGAGCTCTTCGAAACTCCTCCCTTCGACATAGCTTTTGAAGCGAAGCTCTCTGAGCCTTTTGTCGCAGCTGTAGTTTTCGATGCCGAGAGCATCGAGTGTGGCTCTGCATCTGAGCAGATCGGAGCTGAAGATACACTCGAAACTCTTCTTCTCTACAAAGGAGCGCAACTCATCGCCAATTTCGAAATCTCTATCTATATCGATATCGCTCCAGCCGTTGAATCTGCCTCTGAGTTTCGGAGGGGGCGGAGCGTGTCTGAGGAGTGTCAGAGCCATAGTGCGGCTCCTATTATGAAGATCAGCTCGCCTGTCTCGATTACCGTGCCGAGCATATCCCCGTTGGCGAAACCGAGGGTGGATACGATATGGCGCGAGACAACGACGGCTCCTATAGCGCAGAGGAGGAGAACGGCGAGTATGGAGTAGGAACCGGCACATAGGAGTATGGCGACCGTATATAGCGGAAAGATGGCGGCTATATCTACAGCCCTTACGGAGTTTTTGAGTCTGCTTGCGAAAGATGAACGAAAGTCGTAGAGGAGAAAGAGGGGGAGTATGCCAAGGCGACTCCCTATGGCCGCGGCTATCACCACCCCCTCCATATCGTGCAGCAGAAGATAGACGATGCCCGATATCTTGAGGAGGGCGAGAGCCATACCGTAGAAGAGTCCCATCGCTCCGACCGCGGGATCTTTTATCACTTCGTAAGGGTCTTTGCCGCTATGGGCGGCGTATAGTGCATCCGCCACATCCGCCACCGCTTCGTTGTGAAGAAAACCGTAGGAGAACATATATATCAGTGCCGAAACGAGGGCGCCGTACCACTGCAGGGAGCCAAGCAGATGCCAGGAGAGTAGCGCCGCAAGAGCCGCTCCCGCACCTACCGTGGGAATCGACAGGAGCATGGCTCTATATACTCTCTCGTTATCTCTGAACTCCTCCGGCGCAATCCTCACGGGAAAACGGCTGAAGTAGCTCCATGCGAGTTTCCATCCGATATATCCGTCGCTTCTCAAAACAGAACCCCCAAAAAAAGTATGATATACAGTACGCTTTCGATTTTCGGATGCAGTGCCAGAGCCCTGTGCAGGTCGTCCGTGCCGATATTCTCTCTGCCTTTGGAGAGTCGGGGTTTGGCTCTGATTTTTCCGAAATAGCTCGCAGGCCCGCCCAGAGAGATGCGCAGAGTGTATCCCATGGCGGATATCGGCAGTCCGGCATTCGGGCTTTCGTGTCGCGCCCCGTCTCTGGATATAGCGGGCAGTGCGGAAAGCCTGCCGCCACACATGAGAATGAGAAGAGCACTAAGTCTAGATGGTATGTAGTTGGCCACATCGTCGATACGGGCCGATATCCTGCCGTAGTTTTCGTATCTTTCGTTTCTGTAGCCTATCATCGAATCGAGAGTGTTTATCGCTTTGTATGTCATGGCGCCGGGCAGGCCGAAGAGGAGCATATAGAAAAGCGGTGCCACCACACCGTCGCTCAGATTCTCGGCATAACTCTCTATGGCCGCCCTGTATCTCTCGCTACTGCTCATATTCTGTGTATCCCTGCTCACAAGCCAGGCGATTTCGTGGGGAAAGCTCTCTATCCTGCGTACCGACGCTTCGAGCATATTCGCGGCTATGGCGGTGGAGGCTGCCAAGGCGACAAGAGCGAAACCAAGAAGAGAGAGCTCCTGCGACATCGCGACGAGAAGATAGGACGATAGAAAGCTGGCAAGAGGTACGAGCAGAGCAGGTACGGCACCGGCAGCTATCGAATCGGCATAGAAACGCTTCTGCAGAAAATCGATGAATCCGCCCATCAGGACTACAGGATGCCTCTTCGAGCTGAATTCGCCTATGACTTTGTCGATGAGAAGGGCGCAGAGTGTCAGTTCAAAATACACTTTCGAGCAACCTCCCTTCATCCACGAAGGAGCTCATATACTCCAGATACTCCGCTACGCTTCTTGTGCGCCTCTCTATCGCCGGCGCATCGTCGAAGAGGGCATGTACGAAACTCCCCCTTATTCTGCCATCGTCGAAGTAGAGAGGATATTTCGCGCTTCGTCCGTGATGAATCTCGAAGCCCTCGGGCAATTTCCTGCCGAAGAGCTCATATTCACCCCTTCGGACTATCTTCTCCTTTTCGAGCACTATCGTATCGTCTATGAAGGCGAGCCCCTTCTCTCTCTCGCCGGCGACACCCTCGATACCGTAGGGATCGACTATCTCTTTGAACATCATCTCGTAGCCTCCACATATACCGACTATCTCACCTCCGAAACTCCCAAGACTCTCGAAAAAGCCTCTCCTCTTGAGCCATCTGAGATCCTCCATCACAAGTTTCGAGCCCGGAAGAATCACCATATCGTAGGCGTCGAGCGCCCGGGCGGAATCGAGAAAGTCGAGCTCTATACCGGGATCGTTCATCAGCGCTTCGAGATCGTTGTAGTTGCTCATGTAGGGATATGCCGTCACCGCCACCTTTTTGGCGCCTTCTATGCTCTTCGTCTTGCGATATCCTCTGAGGCTCTGGGAGTCTTCGAAGCCGTAGTTGAGAGGGTGGTGGGGCAAAAGCGCGAAGACCGGCAGAGCGAAGCGCTCCTCTATTATCTTAATACCCTCGTCGAAGAGGGAGCGGTCGCCTCTGAATTTGTTGACCACCACTCCGCATAGATTCTTGCGCAGATCCGGCGGGAGCAGTTGCGCCACACCGTAGATCGAGGCGAAGACTCCACCCTTTTCTATATCCGCGACGAGTATGATGGCATTGCCGAAGCTTCGGGCTATGTAGATATTGGAGAGATCCTTGTCCATCAGATTCAGCTCGACCGGACTTCCCGCACCTTCGGCCACTATCGTCCGATACTCCCCACCGAGCCTTTCGTAGGCCTCCGTCACTATCGGTTCGAGTCTGTGGAGTCTGCGGTAGTACTCTCTCACCTCCGTAGGGGCTACTGCTCTGCCTTTGAGGATGAGTGAGGCGGCGTTGCCCCTTGCGGATTTGAGGAGTACGGGATTGTTGTGCCATGAGCTTCCTACTCCGGCTGTCCGTGCCTGGAAGTGCTGGGCTACGGCTATCTCCGAGCCGTCGTCGGCCACTGCTGCATTGTTGGATACATTCTGCGCCTTGAAGGGGGCGCACTCTATGCCGTTTTTGGCCAGAATATGCAGCAGGAGCATAGTTATGGTCGATTTGCCCGCGTCGCTGTGGGTACCGAAGACGGATATATCACGCATCCATGGCCTCCCCGAGACGATATAGTTTCCGGGGCTCCTTCAGGGCGAAGCGCATATAGCTGCGGTCCAGAAAGTCGAAATTGGAGCACTCTCTCGCCATAATCGCATACTGCGCGAGTCTTCGGGAGAGGGTGGGGGCGTCCACCCCGTCGAGTCGAGCCAGTACGAAGTTGGCTTCGGAGGGGTAGAACTCCTTCACATAGGGGGAGGAGCGCAGAATATCTTCGAGTATCTTTTTGGCTTCGCCGTTGCCCTCCTGCGACCTTCGGGCGAAACTTTTGTCTTCGAGTGCGAGATTCATATAGCGGCAGTCGTATGTCGAAATCTTCCATAGGGGCTCTGTAGCCGATATTTTCCGGATATTGCGAGCGGAGGAGAGAAGTGCCCCTATACGCACCCCCGCGGCCGAAAAGTATTTGCCTACGGAGCGGACTATATAGAGATTTTCATACTCCGCGATTCTCTCTATCGAAGACTCCTTTGCGGAAAATTCGAGAAAAGATTCGTCGATAACGAGACTGCATCCCCTCTCTCGGCATATACGCAAAAGTTTGGAGAGGTCGTGATATGCGCCGTCGGGGGTGGAGGGGTTTACGAATACCACTATCGAAGAGGGGCCCGGCTCGTCGTACGAGCACTCCCGTCTATCTATCTTGAAGACCCTCTTGGAGCAGGCGAGGGCGGCCCTCTCGTACTCCAGATAGAGCGGGGCGTAGAGATATACATCTCTCTGCGGCAGAAAACGCATGAGCGAAAAGATAGCCGACCCGGCTCCCGTGTATAGCTCGAGAGACTCTTCGTCGCTACCGTAGAACGATGCCAGAGCCCGTCGGAGTTTTCCGTAGTCGGGATATAGCGAGGGCTCCACGGAGTCGGCGAAGTTGGCCTCTATATGCGGTTTTACGAAGTTGATATTGGAGGAGAGGTCTATCACATCCTCTAGTCTCAGCGAATACTTTTCGGCGAAAGAGGCTATGTCGCCTCCATGTTCGAATCTTCTCATTTGAGTCTGAACTCCATTCCCAGTTTCACCTCCACGACCTCGTCGCAGAGTCTGGCGCAAAGAGCGCTCATCGTAGCGTTTCTCTCGGCGAAGAGGCGGCTTTGGGCATCGTCGGGTATCAATCCTCCGCCCGTATCGTCGGCGACGAGAAGCAGGTCGCAGCTGCTCTCGAAGAGCTCCTTCGTCATACTCTCCACCTCTTCGTACTCTCTTGCAAGAGTATTGAATATCCACATGGAGAAGGAGTCGAGCAGATATATGCCGCCCTCTTCGAGTACCCGGGAAGGCTCCATACTCTCCTCTATGGTCACAAACTCCTCTCCTCTGCGTCTTCTGTGTAGAAGCACCCTGGCGCGCATCTCTTCGTCGTGGTAGCTTCCGTCGTATGTGGCGATATATCCTATCTGCCGTCCCCGTGCCAACTCTCTGGCCCTCTCTTCGGCAAGCATACTCTTGCCCGAGCGGGACGCTCCCCAGTAGAGTATCTTCATATCCCGCCCAACTGCTCTTCGACGGAGGCTACGATATCCGATACCTTCAGCCCCTTTCCAAGAGCGTAGAGGATGGAAGCTCCCGCCCCGACCCCCTCTTTCGCCTCGCCTCTGTCGTATAGCGCGAGGGCGGGGTGGGAAGAGGAGGAGAAGTCGAATATCGGATAGGAGGCTTCGAGCTCGAAGGAGAGCATATCCAGAAGAGCTCCGATATCGCTCTTTTCATCTTCGGCCACCCATTTCGTGGTCCAGAGGCAGAGCTTCGACGAAGCTATCTCGAGCCCCTCGTGCTGCGCCAGAGTGTCGGCTATGAGAGCTACCGCCGCCATCTGGGTACCGCCTCCGAGTACGAGAGGATATCTCCCCCCGAAACCGGCCACCATACCGGCACAGAAGAGCAGCATATTGTCACTGCAGAGAGAGAGCTTTTCGAAAGGCCCCTCGCAACTCTCCTCTTCGACCCTCTTCACGGCCGCTTCTATGGTCTCCCTCTTGACCGATAGGGGTGAATCGGCGAAACTCGAGCTAAAAAGCCCCCTGCATTCGTAGCCCAGGGCGGTGACGGCCGCCTCTGCCGTGGTGGTACCGGAGGGTACCGATTCGGCCAGGATGATATACTCTCCCACGGGCTCCACACTCCGGGCATACTCGACCCCTTTGTAGAATATCTCTCTCGCCTCGATACGGCACTGCGTGGCTATGTTTCCGCAGGCCTGGATTCCCATCGGGACGAGAAGCTCCCCGACGAGAGGTTTGACTCTCAGGCCGAGGTCGAGCATACTCACAGAGGCGAAGGGGCTCAAAAGCTCCACCGCTCTGCTCATCAGGGCGGGAGTGGGCACACCAGCGGGGGTTTCGGGTATCTCTCCGAGACTCGGTACCGTACCGCTTGCGAGATACTCCGCATCGAGCGTCGGAGTGAGATATATTCTGCCGGGCAGTCCGGCCTGGGTGATTCCCTCTATGTCGGCAGTAGCACTGTTGCAAAGAGCCAGCATGAAATCCGCCTTGTTGGCAGCGAGTTCCTGGCTCAGTTTCGCATCTCCTCTGATTTTTCCAAACATTTCAACTCCTTTTTTTCAATCTTTTTATCAAAATTTCGTAGAGCTTCAGATAGCTCTTCTTTCCCATATCAAGGCGTTTCGCCATATAGTGAAAGAGGGCGAAATCGACCGCCCCCTCCAGAGAGTCGGCGCTATACACCCCTCCGTAACCCCCCAAAAGCGCTTCCGCCCTGCCTCTATCGACTCTATCTTCATCCATACACATCGACATCAGCGCCACCCCCAAATCGAAGCGGGGGTCGCCCAAAGAGGCATCGGAAAAGTCTATGAAGCCCGAAAGCCTCTCCCCGACGAAGAGGATATTGTCGGGGAAGGGGTCGCAATGGAGAATCGTTTCACGACGAGGCTCGAAATCTATCCTCCTGCGAAGCTTTTCGAAGTGCCGCGCGACAGCCGGAAGTTCGTATGCAGGGGCGTAGTTGGCGAAATCGGACTGCGCAAGAGCCTTTTTGCCGTAGTCGTGTACTCCGGCGAGAAAGGCTCCGATACGGGCAAGCTGCGGCGTGGAGGGCTCGAAGGGGTGAGTGCCGTCCAGCCTTTCGTAGAGTATCGCCTCTCCTCTTTGTGTGGAGAAGCTTCCGACTATCCTCGGCACCTGCATATGCGATAGATGCGCCAGAAGCATCTTCTCCCACTCTATACGGCTCTTTTCGTACGAGGCGGGAAATATCTTGAGAAAATTGCCATCTTCGAGAATATATACATCCGCACTTATGCCATATCGGCTTTTCGTGGAGGTGCGAAGGAGAGTGTCGGCGTCGGGGAGTAGCTTTCGTGATACAGCTTGGCTCATCGTCTCTCCATCGACAGAATATCGGGATAGGCTCTGAACATCGTATGCAGATAGGTGGCCCTGAGCCTGCCTTCGTAAGCGCACCACACACCGCCGCTCCCCTCTCCCCGCGGCTCTTTCGAAAGTCTGCCGCAGGCTTTGCAGAGGCTCGCTTCGTCGGGGCGGGTATAGTGGAAAGCGTGCCCCTTCGTTCCGCTCTCGTCGTAGTAGTAACCAAGTCTTTGGAAGCGTTTTTCCATATGAAAGGCGAGCGGGAGTATGCCGCTCATCCTCTTGTCGTCCACCCTCTCGGAGAGATAGAGCAGCCCCGCACACTCCGCATATACCCGTCCCCCTCCCTGCAGATAGCTCCTCAGAGAGTCCGCGAAACGCTTCGAGCCCGCTATGCGCGCATAGGCCTCCTCACTCTCCACATAACCGCCGCAGAGCAGTACCAGGTCGCTGCGGGGGTCTATCTCCTCATCTTTCACGGCACTGACTATCTGCACCTCCCCGAAAGACTCCTTGAGGAAGAGATAGTTGTCGTGATAGAGAAAAGAGAAGTTTTCGTCATGGACCAAAACCGCTTTTTTACCGCCAATATCGTGCGCAGGGAAGGGGTTTTGCGTTTCGGGCTCGGCTATTTGGGCACTCTTGGCTATACTCAGCAGGGCATCCATATCTATATGCTCGAGTACCTGGGAGGCTATGCTCTGCATCAGAGAGATATCCCCCATGTCGAGTCCGAGATGGGTGGAGTGCAGAGAGGGGAGCTCTCGTCCTATCCAGCCCAGAAGCTCTATATCCGGATGCTCTCTGGCCAGGATGGAAGCTATCCTCTCGTAGTGGCTGGCCGACGAGACGCGATTGAGCACCACCGCCTTTATCATATTGCCTCTTCTATACTCTCTCATACCCTTGAGCAGTGCCGAAAGGGTGATGTAGCTCCCCGAAGCGTCCATGAGCAGAACGACAGGTACACGGAGGGCGGCCGTGACGCTGTGTGTACTACAGCCTCTATCCTCTCCGTCGTAGAAACCCATGGCCCCCTCTATCAGATTCAGCTTCGCGCTATTATCTACGAAGAGTCGCTTCAACTGCTCTTCGTTCATTATAAAGCTGTCGAGATTGACCGACGCTCTGCCGCAGAGTCTGGCATGGAAACGGGGGTCTATGAAGTCCGGCCCAATCTTGAATGCTCGTACGATATCCCTGAAGCGGTACATAAGAGCGCTCGATAGTACGGTCTTGCCTCTGCCGGATGAGCAGGAGGCTATACAGAGGGAGGGGAGCTTCACTCTCTACTCCCCTTCAGTTCACCGGCGGAGTCGTATTTGTCGAAATAGCCTCTGGGGGTGAGCACCTTCCCGTTTTTCGTGAATCTGCTGTTCGAATTGCCTACGAGTAGAAGTGTGGACATACCCATATCGGGATTTTCGACTCCGGCCTCGACGAGTTTGTGACTGCTGGTATAGACTATCTTTTCTCTCTCCCTGCCCACATTCGAAGCCACCACCACCGGACGGTCGGGATAGTTTGCCAGCCTCTCGAGGAACATTTCGTAGGGTTTGACTCTGCTCCTCGATTTGGGGTTGTATATACCGAGTACGAAATCTCCCTCCAGCGCAGCCTCGACGCGTCTTCGTATCACTTCGATATCGGTCAGTCTGTCGGAGAGGGAGACGACCGCGAAATCCTGGCTCAAAGGAGCGCCCGCCTTGCTCGCTACAGCCAGAAGTGCCGTCACTCCCGGGAGGGAGCGCACTTCGAGTCTCTCCCAGAGATTCTCTTCATCCACCATCTCCACAATCAGTGTGGCCATACCGTAAACATTCACATCTCCGTTGGATATGATTGCCGTAGTCTTTCCGCTCAGGGCACTATCTATAGCCTCTTTGCACCTCTGAATCTCTTTGGTCATTCCCGAGGTTATCACCTCTTTGCCTTCGAGAAGCTCTTTGAGCTCTTTGGCATACTTGACATAGGAGACGACCACCTCGCACTCCCTCAGGGCCTCTCTCGCTTCGGCGCTTATATAGCTCTCTCCGCCCGCACCGCTACTGATTATATATAGTCTGTTCATCATATCGCTCCCGCTATCGTTATAGTTGAGTAAAATACCTCTTTGGGGAAGAGTAGCTCCCCATATTCCGACGCCAGCAGTGCCGAAGGTTCCGCCACCCCTTTGATGGAGAAGTGTTTGCCGGCGGCCGAGGGCGAAAAGCTCCCCCCGACACCCTCTATCTGGGCAGCATCGAAAAACCTCGCTTCGACTCCATAGCTCTCTATGAACTCCAAAAGCCCCCTCTCATCCTCTTTGGCGCTATAACTCGCCACCGTTTTCAACTCTCTGCGATCGATATCGTGTCTGCGCAGAAACTCCTCCACCGCTCTCTCTATCGACTCCGCGGAGCTTCCCCTCATACAGCCGATGCCAATACTCAGGGGAGGTCTCAAAACGGCCTTCTCTTTGTAATCTCCCGCCACCGCTACGATCAGATCGGCATCTTCCGCCCTCTCGACCCTCGAAAAGGAGTCATATTCGCTCAGAGAGTGGAAGATGGCGTCACTGCAGTAGAGGGCGACTTGCCGTGCATCTACGAGCATATTCGCCACCCTCGCCAGAGAGGAGAGCTTCTCTATGCGCCATCCCCTCTCGGCGGCGAGCAGGTCGATAGAGAGTCTGCCCAGCTGCTCCGATGCCGTGGTCACGAAGGAGATGGCATCGGGGACTCTCTCCTCTATTACGGCGGCCAGCCGGTTGGCCCCGGAGAGATGCCCCCCTATGAGAGGAACGACTCTTTTGAGATCGAAACTCACAGCCAGCACCGCCGGGTCCGTCGCCTTGTCTTCGAGCAGAGGAGCCAGGATGCGTATCAGCGCCCCTGTAGCCACGAAAGATACGATGGCATCGAACTGTACATAGATTTTGCGCAACTCTACGGCCAGAGAGTCGAAAAGGCGGGCGCCGCTATCGTCGCTGCATACTCCCCTTTTGCCGAATACGACACAGTCGTACTCATACAGAATATCCGCCAGCCTGAAAGCGCTTCCAAGTCCTGTCTCGTTGATGGAGACTATGGCTATCCTCTTCAACTCTCCCCGCCTCCGTAGAGATAGGAGCTCTGCGTACTCTTTCGATGCAGGAAATCTCCGAGGAGAATCAACGCCACTCCGCCTATGTGCGATACCTTTGGCGCTATATCCTCGAGGGTACCTCTATAGACTCTCTCCTCCCTCCACGATGCCTTCTCCACGACCCAGCAGGGAGTATCGGGGGCGTAACCCGCACGCAACGCTTCGGCTACGAGACTCTCTATCAGCTTTATCGAGAGATAGAAGACCTTCGAAGAGTTTTTGCAGGCAAGTATCGTCTCGAGTCTCTCTGGATTGGGCGTACGCCCCTCCACACGGCTTATGACGAGAGTCTGGGAGATACCCGGAAGCGTATATTCCAGCCCGAGAGAAGCCGCCGCCGCGAAAGCCGCGCTGACTCCGGGTATGACGGTATATTCGATTCCTCTGCTTTCGAGAAACTCTATCTGCTTGGCTATCGTCGAGTAGAGTGAGGGGTCGCCGGTATGGAGCCTTACGGTGAGCTTCTGGGAGTACTTTTCGAGAAAGGAGAATATCTCGGCATAGTCCATATCTCTCGAATCCTCTATATGCGCATCTTCACGGCAATATTGCAGAATTTCGGCCGGTACGAGAGAGCCCGTATAGAGTACGGCATCGGCCTTTTCGAGCACTCTGACGGCTTTGAGCGTCAGGAGTTCGATATCTCCCGGACCTGCCCCTACGAAATAGATCATTTTCTCACCTTTATCCAGAATATCTCCCGTTGAGGTTCGGCCATCATCAGTTTTCCGCTGTATCTCGTGAAAGAGAGGGAGATGGCTTCGTACTCTATGGCGGACTCCTCGAGCGAGGAGATGGCGGCGACGAGACTATCGAGAGTCACCGCCGCCACGAGCATTATCCCGCTATCGGCGAGGATATCGTAGAGCTCGGGCAAGAGGGCAAGCACCCTTGCACCCCCTCCGCCCACGAAGATTCTCTCAGGCCTCTCGACTCTTTCTCTCCAGTGCTCTACGGCGTCTCCTACGAGCAGTTCACTGCATAGCACCCGTTTTCTTGCGAGATTCTCCTCTATATAGGCCGCTCTCCTGGGATTCTTTTCGAAGAGTACCGTCGCCACGCCGTAGCGCAGATATGCCGATATGGCACAGCTTCCGCTACCCGCACCGATATCCCACAGGGTCATACCCTCTTCGAGATCGAGATGCTGCAACGAGAGCTCTCTTTTGTACTTTTTGCTTATCATCCCTCTCTCCGTGACGAAAGAGCTATCTTCGGCTATTGTGCTTTCGCGCCCGAAGAGTCTCTCTATCAGCAGGACATACGGCTCGCCGAGATCGAACTCGCATCGGCCATAGAGGTCGAACTCTCCTATATATTCATCTTCGTATCCGAGCTTGTAGGCTATGGTGACCGAGATATCGTCTCTTTTGAGATGTTCGAGCGCTTTGGCCATCTTCCGTACGCTGTGGGCGTCGCAGAGTATGAATGTATATCTCCGTTTCAGCAGGAGGGATGGGTCGGGACGCTCTCGTGCGTGCAGAGAGATACTCTGCACATCGGCCATGGATATCGCCAGCTTGCGGCAGAGATATCCGAGCGAAGACTCCCCGTCAACGATTGTGACACTCTCTCGGGGCAGAAGCTTGGCCACGATGGTGCCTGCCGAATAGAAGAGGGGTGAACCGGTGACTACATAGAGTATCTCCTCTTTGTCGTAGTTGCGCAATATATACTCTTTGGCCTCCCTGTATCGGAGTTTGAGTATCCTCTCGGAACTCTCTTCGAAGTTGGGGTCGCATACAATCGTGTCGAAACTATCGATATCGAGATTCAGATTCTCGAAACTGTACGGCCCCATTCCGTTGCCGGCTATGGTCAGCATATCTCTCCCTTCCTATCCAGTCACTATATCGAGCTCTATATTCAGAGTCGTGAAATTTCGGCGCAATCTGCGCACAGCCCTCTCTTCTATATACCTTTCGAGCCTTCGGGCATACTCTCTCGGCAGAGAGTCGTATATCCCTCTGAGCGTCACACTCTCCTTCGGCAGTGCTGTATATCCCCATCCCCGCAACAGGGATTCGACCTCTTCGAGGTCGGCGAAGCCGTAGCGGTTGTGGGTATTTTCGAACCCCTGGGCAATCTTCAGCGCCTTGGCTATACCGCAGTAGAGAATCACCCTCTCGAAAGAGAAGTTTTCGACACGCCTGAGGGCATCGAAAACGAAATTGCCTATCTCGACCGTGATATCTTCGCCGTGGCTCTTTAGAGCCTCCTTTTTCGAACTCTCTCCTATCGTCAATACCACCTTCTCTCTCGAGCGGGCGGATATGACGGACAGCTCCGTCTCTATGGAGTCGAGATATGCCATGCTCGATACCGGCTTGACCCATCCGCTGGTGCCGAGTATGGAGATACCCCCGAGCACACCGACCTTTTCGTTGGCTGTACGGGGAGCGAGCATCTCCCCCTCCAGCACTCCGATAGATGCGTATATCTTCGCATCGTATGAGGGGAGAAGCCTTCGGCATATGGCTTCGAGATGCTTCAGCGGCACCGGATTGACGGCCGCGTAGCCCTTCGGGGCTTTCAAGCCGGCTTTGCAGACCACACCGGTCCCTCTGCCGGCATACAGCAGTACTGGGCCCAAATCGTAGGCTTCGTGCTCTATCGGGTTGAGATTCAAAAGCCCTTTCTCGGAAGCCACCTCGGCAAATATCCCGCAACCTATGGTTACATCGATATCGTCGTTGGCGATTTTCCTGCTTATGGACATACTGGGCTCTCCCGTGCGCAAAAAGGCCTCCAGCGCCCCTCTCATGGCGAAACAGGCATGCACACCCGTGCTAAATCCCCTCCTTTGCCGGGACAATCAGTCATACTCCTTCATTTCGATACTCTCGAAGCCTCTGCCCAGAAGCTCGATATCGCTATCGAGAGTCTCGAAGAGCTCTCTCCATCTCGATTCGTCGTAGCGATGGACCGCTTTGAGCCATAGGTTGTCGTTGCCCGAAAAGCCGTTGCCTCTGCTGTTTTCATATATATTGGCGACCGTCCTGAAACGGCAGGTACCGAAACAGCCTCCCGTCGAAATCTTTATACGCCTGCTCCCTTTGTGCAGTCTCATACTTTTGAGTATATCCCTCAGATAGGAGGGAAGGTCATCTCTCTTCCAGGCTTTGCGACATCTATCGCCGCAACAGATGAAGATATGGCTCTTGTAATACATCATCGCCTTTTGCGGGTCGGCTACAAGCGGTTTGCATCGATAGCCATCCTCCACGACGGAGCCCATCTCGTTTATCCGAGGCTCTCTATCTGCCATTGTACTTTCCCTCCGAATCGAAATCCTCTATGAGCCTGTATATGGCGTGTAGCGCCGCTACCGTAGAGGTGGAGCCTCCGAATCTGCCTTTGAGCGCAATGGCGGCGGAGGAGAACTCCTCGGCATATGAAAGACCGTACTCTTTGGACTCCACGACATTCACGAAACCTACCGGAAAGAGTATGAAGGCACAGCTCGAAGGGTCGATACCCTCGTCGATGAGAGTGTTCACCGCGGCATAGATGAAGGTTGGCGCGTTGCCGCAGGCGAATATCATCGCTCTATCCGAATGCCTCTTCACCGCTTCGCATACGGCCGCATAGCTCCTCGTGACTCCATCTTTTCGGGCTCTTTCGTAGGCGAAGCTCTCATTTACATAACATACGCTTTCGTTGCCGTACTTTTGGAGATAGAAGGAGCTCAACCCCACCTTTATCATATTCACATCGGTCACTATGAGAGCCCCTTCGACAAGAAGCTTCATAATGCGCTCCACGGCATTTTCCGTGAAATGGAGGCTCTCGAGCACCTGAGAGAAACAGCTCGTCGTATGTATCAGCCTCTTGGCGACCTCCAACTCCCGGAAGGTGAATCTCGCACACTCCTCGTAGCCCCGAAGCTCTCTCTCTATCGTCTCGAAGGAGAGTCTCGAGATATCTGCCGCCTCGTTCACCGGAGGCTCCATTCTGATAAACGGCATCACTCCTCCCTCTTTCGGCAAAAATCTATAAAGAGGGTCATATAGCTATCTATCTCATCACCTCTGCCTAGGAGAATTTTTTCTCTCTCTCCGTCGAGATTTTCGAAGCGGTAGAGCTCTCCCGACTCCGGTATACTCTCTGTAGGCATACCGACCCAAGGGCGCATATAGACTCTGCTTCGTTGCGTCTCGCGCAGGGGCAGAGGCTCTATACTAAGAGCGCTCTCACCCAGACAGAGAGGCTTCTTCACCTTGGCGGATGCCTGAGAAAAGGATGTGACACCGGCTATCACCTCACACTTTTCATAGAGTTCGGGATAGTCCCTCTCGAAGATATCCAGCAGATAGTAGACACTGCTGTATATGGCGGCATCTCCGAGTGTCACGAAGGCCGTTTCGCCATATCTATCCAGACAGTCGGCTATCTCTTTGGCCTGCTCTCTCCAATCCTCTTCCCTATAGTTCATCGGAGCGTATATCGGTACTCTCCGGGCTTTCAGAGAGTATCTCGAAGCCAACTCCTCCACGATGCGGTAGCTCAGAGATTTCGTGAAACTCCTGTCTCCGCTTTTGGTGGGTATGCATATCGCATCCACGGCCTTTAGAGTATCGAGCGCCTTGAGGGTGACGAGCGAGGGGTCTCCCGGCCCCAAAGAAACCATATAAAGCATCTTCTCAGCAACCGAATTTCTCTATCTCTTCGAAGATTTTCCTGCGTATCAGCCGAGGTATATCTTCGAATTCGAGCAGATTGAATCTCCCGCTCTGGCCGAGGGCGGGTGCGATGAAACTCTCGAATCGTTCGCTGAGTTCATCCCTGATTCCCACCATATCCTTGATATAGTGGTTGCCGCTGACAAGAAGCATCGGCACCACCTGCACCTTTTTGTAGCCTCTTTGCGCGATATCGTGCATCAATCTATCTTTGAGAGCGGACCACGGATAGGCGCCCTCGAGCGAACAGCAGAAGTTCGCGGGCGAGAGGGCTTCGAGGAGACCATGGCTATATTCGACGGCTCCAAGCCCCTTCAAATCCAGAGGAGGCACCCCGTGTATGACATATAGATTCGCGCACTCCTCGCGCCCTATCGTATCGTCGAGCTTTTTCAGCACAGCGCTAGTCTGCGCACTCGAGTCGAATATGGCTCCGGTGTGCCGTATCCGGGAGAGACTGAAGCGGCTGAATCCCTCTACCGTCTTTACGAGCAGTTCGTGTTCGTCGGTGGGGAAGAGATTGATAGATGCCACGACAACCCTTCTATAGCCGGCCCTGTCGGTATCTGCGAGAACTTGTGGCAGATTCCTATACTCCATACCTCTTGCGGCAAGCTCCTTGAGAACCATTCTCGAGCTGAAGGAGATGAAGAAATCCACCCCCTCGAAACTCTCCTGCATTGCGCTTTTCAAATCTTCGTAGAGCTTCTGCTCCACGACCGAGCCAAAGCACGAGAGTATGACCGCCGTACCTTTGTCGTAGTGTCTGTAGCGCTTCAAAACGCCGCCTTACAGCCCAGAAGTCTGCTCTCGAAAAGGAGTTTGCACTCTCCTTCGCGATAGAGTGTTTTTACCGCCGCAAGTACGGCGAGATCGACAAGAGGCTCTATTATGACCACCAACATATAGGAGCTTCCAAAAGCCAGAATATTGGAGAGATTTTCCGCACCGAAACCCTGTCCGTAGAGGGCCCAGAAGGCCACCCAGCTCACGATGGCCCCCTCCCACGCCACGGAGAGTTTCAGCAGTTGGCTATATCCGATATCCTTGTATGCCATACCCTCGGGAATGACTCTTCTGGCCACTGTATGGAGTATGAGAATACTCGCGAGCAGTGTCGTTACATTTATCCCATATTGGGGAAGGTCGGAAGGAGCGAAAAAGAGCCCCTGTATCAGCAGTCCCGCAGCCAGTCCAGTCATCGCCGGCGCCAGTCCGAATATGAGGTATATCGTGGTACCGAGTATCAGATGCACTTCACTCACCCCCACCGGATAGTGGGGCAGTATCTCGAAACAGCTGAATACTATGGCGGTAGCCAGAAGCGCTTTGAGCAGATAGGAGACGATACCGTACTTTGCGACATTCTCCCATACCATTTTGAACCCTACAGCCATAGTGGCCGCACCTGTAGCATAAGCCAATACCATTTTGCCGCCCTCGACGACACCCGCTTCTATATGCATCTACAATCCTTTCGCAAAACATTCGCTAATCTATAACGATTATGGTCGCAAAGATACGACTACTCTATATACGGCTCCATTGACGCTACAGTCGTTTCGATAGGCTCTTGTTATCTCACAGGAAATGGGACAGGACCCGACTTCGAAACGCTACCGTAGAGCTCTCACGACTGCGGCGGGGATGTCTTTTTCTCGGGATCTTCGTAGGCAGAACGGTGGTATCTGTAGTTGCTCTCGTCCCTTCCGAGTTTGTGAAGAGAGGAGTATATGGCTATGATTGCGAGATTGAAGTATCTCCTGCCTCTGCCTCGTAGATGTTTCATAGCCGTATTATATATAAAAGTGCACTTTTTATACATTAACACTCTCTTGCATCAAAAAAATCGGCTTTTTGATTATAGATAGAGAAGCTTATCGGCACAACAGCTATTCTCTACCTTGAAATAGCCATAATATCATGAATAGTTATAGTTTTAAGGATATGCTATACACTCCATGAGTTTCTTATCGGTAAGCCACAATCCGTAATCTCTCTTTTGTGCATTCTCTTGTAGATGACTATATTCGGCTTTTTCCTTATCCGAAAGCAGATAGTGCCCCATTACAACCGCATAACCATATCTTGCAATCTCCTTGCCTATGAAATCCCCGTCATATATGATTTTGCATACGCTCCTAGAATAGATGTCGCTATCCACGATCGCCACATCATACTCTTCTCCTACTCTCAATCTTTGCTCCACGAAATGCTTTGCTCTTACACCGGCTCTTTTAATTATATCTTTCGGGATAGAACACTTCTCGGATATTCTTCTTAGCTTGGAACTCTCAATCGATTCCGGGGTATCTATACCATTTACTCTGCATGTTATATTTTCACCATCAAAATCAAATCTATATGTATCTCCATCGATAATTTTCGTCAACTTCATACTTTTATAGGAATACTCAGAATAGAAATCACCATCTATATTTTTACTGCTTTCATGCTCATATCTACTACTATCAATAGCAATCTTTACACTACCTGATAGATCCCTATCCTGAATCTGTAAATCTTCACTATTTAAAGATATATTTTTTATGCTTATTAAATTCGTATCGATCTTTTCAAAAGAGCTCTTGATATCGCTATTCGTAGAAGCAAATACCTTAGCATTCGAGTTGCTCGCAAGCACTATAGCTTTATTTGAAAAATCTCCATTGTGTCCACATAGTAATACACTGCCATCTCTATTGACAGCAAAGGAGTCAAACCAAGCTGTATCTATCTTCGCTGAATATACAAAATTGCCGCCCTGATCGATCTTCATGATACTTCTATCTGTTGCGGATATATAGATATAACCCAATTCATCACTCTTTGTGGCTTTGAAATATGAAGATAGACAAGAGGAGGAATAGCGTTCGACAGAGAAGGGCTCACCATCATAATCCATTTTGAATCCCATCAAACTATCTACCCTATCTCTATATGTCATATCTTGAGCAATCAACAACAAGCCATCTTTTATTTTCTCTATTCCAAGACCTCTCGTATCATATCCGTCACAATACTCTTTTTTGCCATCATCTGCAAAAAGATATCTTAGATACCTTTTCAACCACAAAAAGTTTCCGTTTCCATCTATTTTGCTCAATATTATTTTGGAATTACTACTGCTCTTTTTCTCATAACCTGTCAAATATATGCCATCTTCACTTTCGAGGGCATCTGTAAAAAAATATCCATTTTTCTTGGCAAAATAGCGTTTGACAAAAAGCGCTTTGCCAGCGGAATCGAATCGCCCCACAAGAGCTGAAACACTATCGTTATCATCCCTACCGCCCTGCTCTCCCAATACAAGAAAACCACCATCACTTAACGGTATAACTTTCGTAAATCTAAGCCAATTGTCTATATTTTGTAGATTGGAGCCTTTTATAGTATAGAGTTTAGATAACAGTGTATTATCATTATCTGTAAAAATTGTGATATCTGCCATCGTCGTTGCATTTTTTTCAAATTCACCCAAAATGAGGTATCGATTTTTTGAAATTTTGTCAATCTGTATGAATCTTTTTTTTGAAAAATCGAAACCATCGGCTTTGAGTTCAAAAGTATTTACTACAGTTCCGTTCTTGTCGGTTTCAAGTATTATGGCATCTTCGTTTTTATGTGCAAAATAGTCATATGTAGAACCCACAAAGATATAACCGCCCTCCTCTCTCTCTATTATATCTCTGAAATTCAGAGCTTTTTGACTATCCGATTTTATACTATATTGAAAACCTTTTCGATATACCAAGAGGCTTTGAGGAGAATTCCTGTCAATATAATCCATCGCTTCAATCAGCGACTCTCTATCTGTATCGATATATTTCATAACCTTGGTGGCCAAGCTTATATCGTTCAGGCCCAAGCTATAAAAATAGTAACCTATCTCTGTCTTGTTCTTCAGGATATCTCTATCTCTCTCCCCTCCACTACTTGCCATCGCTCCATTGATAAGTGCCAAGATAAATGAAGATGGCTCAATAGCTCCGCTTAGAAGTCTCTCTTTCCAATACTCCAAACCTGCACTATCTGGTTCACGATTGAAAAGATTTAGATAAACTTGTCGAATAAATTGCTCTTTGTCACTTAGATCTTTATAGATATTTCTTGTCTCCGGCTGCTCGAAAAAGCTTTTGGCTATCTCTTGCAAATTCAAGCCCGAATCAAAAAGCCAATACTCTATACCAGCTGCATCGGGAGCCCTATTGAAAGTCGCCACATAGAGTCTAATGAGACTCTCTTCGGTCGGTTTTTCCGCATGAAGAAATAAAGAAAATAGAATTATAAAAATAGTTGTTATTATACTGTTTCTATACATGACAAAACCCTTCGAGAAAATTGAAATTGTCCGGCAAGAAAGATAGAAACGGGGAGTTGCGATACCGCAAAGGTATCGCGAAGCAGTGCTCGAGCCTCAATGTCCGCAGCCGCAGCTTCCATCCATACAGCCGCCACCGACCTCACCGCTGAGAATCTCCTCTTCTGTAGCAGGTCTTACACTCGTAACGGTCACATCAAACTGTAGATTCTTGCCGGCCATAGGGTGGTTGAAATCTATCGTAACGCTCTCGTCATCGAAATCTTTTACACTCACCTGGATAGTCTGACCATTCTCTCCCTGTCCGTAGAGGGCCATTCCCTTCTGCAGGTCTATACCTTCGAACTGCTCTTTAGGGAGAGTCTGTGTCGCTTCAGGGTCATACTCGCCGTAGGCATCGGCTGCCTTTACGGTGATAGTTTTGCTCTCACCGCTACTCATACCGACAAGTCCGTTCTCCAGACCCGGTATGATACGCCCTTTACCCATCACGAACTCCAAGGGGGCCGCTCCCTTGTTGCTGTCGAGTACCGTATCTCCACCCTCTTCTCTGAGCTCGTATTCTATGCCTACTACACTGTTTTCCTGTTCGATTGTCATCTATTTTTTCCTTTTCGTTATTGCCGAAACTCTCTTGTGAAAATTCCGTAAATATGCATTTTATCTTTCACAGCTTAACAAAAGCTGAATAAAAGATGCTCCAAGAGACTATCTAAGATGCTTTTTGGCTACTTTCGCGCTGCTGGTTCCAGGATAGGCATCCACTATCGCCTGATAGAATTTTTTCGCCTGCCCCTTTTCGCCTTCGTTTTCGAGCGATATACCCGTATGAAGCAGCAGCCTGTCCATATAGGCGGCATTTTCGTTCAATTCGGCGCTCTTCTGGTAATATTTGATGGCATCTCTGTATCTTCCGCTTCTATATGCTATCTCTCCCATATAGAAACTCGAAGCGGCGGGTTTGTAGTTTCGCCTGAGCAGAATCTCGAACCTCTTTTTCGCCTCGGCATAGTGCTTTTTGCCGAAGAGAATCACCCCCCTACTGTATAGTACGGACGATTTTGCACTCTCGAGTCCGCCCCCCGGACCGCTCTTTTTAACGGCTACGGGGCTTTGGGGGCTTCTATGTACAATGCTCTTCTTCGATAATCTTTGAGCCTTCGGTGCGGCTGTACTCTTCGAGCTCTCAACACCATAGCGTTTTTCCAGTCTCGCCACTCTCTCTTTCAGGGCTTCGAGTTCGGAGATATCCACACTCCCCTTTTTCTCGGACGATGCACCTGTGCGCATCCTGTCGGAGAGTCCCTGTACGATACTTTTGAGCCCCTCCACCTCCTCTTTCAGAGCTGCCACCTGCTGACGCAAAGCGTAAACAGAAGCACCACCTCCTGTAGTGGAGTGTGCCCGTGCATAAACCGAAGGCTCGGCGGTGAGTGCTGAAAATATCGCCAATGTACAGAGTGCCGTTTTTATCAGTCCCATATATTCCTCCTACCAGTCTATCGACTGTATTCTCTCCACTCCCATCGGAAAGAGCAGTGACTGCCCCGTCGTCAGACCTATATAGCCAATCGCGTTTCCACCCCTATCACGCTTTATGTACTGTACGATATCACCGTTTGGAGAGAAACGGGGAAACTGGTTGACACCTCCCGCGGTAATGGGCCTAGGAGCGCTGCCGTCACTGTTTATTATGAAAAGATTGTAGTTCTTCATATCCTCTTTCGAAGAGAATACGATTCTGTTTCCGTATGTATCGCAGGAGTTGTTGTTTTTGCCGAAAAAGACCAGTTGCCTGACATCGTTGCCATCGAGACTCTTTATATATATGTTGGGATATCCCATTCTGTTGGAGACGAATACCACACTCTTTCCATCATCGGCATATTTGCCGTTTACATCGATACCGGAAAAGAAGGTTATTCTTTTGAGATTTCGACTGAGCATATCATATTCGTATATATCGGGCTGACCGTCCGGTGCCATGGTCAAAAGAACCCTTTTGCCGTCATCGCTCACATCCGAGCATACGAGCATACCCTGCGAATCGAGAAGTTTGACCCTTTTGCCCGTACGCAGGTCCAGACGGTAGAGTATCGGAAGCTCACCATTGTAATCGGTATAGTAGAGTGTAGTCTGTCGGCTGTCTCCCCATTTGGGAAAGATGGAAAGTCCGCCTTTGATAATCGCCTTTTTGTAGTGGAAAGTACAGTCCGCAAGTACTATTTCACTCCTCTTCTTGCCGATATATCTCGAAAGTACGACATATCTGTTGAGCCAGGATACCGATTTGTAGCCCAAGGCGTCGTTGATTTCGCTTACCGCCTTGTGGACGAGAAAGGGATATTTCGAAGCCAAGGCTATATGATATCTACTCTCGAATACCATAGACGAGTTGCCACCTCTGAACAATCTGACTTTCAACTCCGCACCAGATTTGTTTTCACTGTATAGATACTTCAAAACATAGTCATACTTTCTCAAGTCGGGAGCTAGACTTCTCGAGAAGCTATCTTCGAGATAGTCACGGGAGACTTTGAAGTGAGCGCTGAGTCTGAAATCCGCCATGAATATATCGAATATCTTTCTGCTATGTCTATCTAAAGAGTCCGAAGCATCCACTACGGCGATATTGGCCCTCTCATCCACATCTTTCTCTATCTTCAAAACCGCATCGACCGCAAAGATCTTCATACACACAAATATAATCAGCAAAAGATATCTCATAGGAACCTTCGAGTTGATATTTTCCAATATTATATCTTCGCTATACTGAAAGGGTTATGAAGCTTCAATCATGAGCTATAAATTTGACCTCTATTTCATAGGGCCTCTTCCTATCGTGAGGGTCGAAACCACTTCTTCGAAGTGTATCGAGATAGGCTACGAGGGCATCGTTGAACTCCCGGTTGTCGGAAAATTTGAGAATTTTATACTCGAATTTGCCGCTTGCGTAAATTTTGAGATATACATCTATCTCTTCACCGGCGAAATTTACCTGTGCAGGCCAGCCCTTGAGTCTCCTCTCGACTCCCGCCAGATATTTATTGACAATACCCTTTGCCTCTTTGGAGCTCTTTTTCAGACTCTTACGGGCCACGGGAGCGGAGCTCTCCTTTTTCGTATCGCTTGCATGTGAAATTTTTGAAAAGAGGCTTTTTGTATCTGGCCTTTTTCTGTGAATACTCTTTTTCTCTATCTTTTTTCGGGGCCTTTTCCCTCTCTTGCTCTTGATTTTTTTCTTATGAGGTACTCTTTTGTTGATCTTTTTTTTCACTCTCTTTCGAACTTTTCTATCTTTCCTGACACTTCTTTTTCGGGCTCTTTTTTCATCTGCGAGGCTCACCTTTATGCTTTGGGAATTCTTTTCGACAAAATGCACCGCTCTCTCTCGTGTAGCTCTGTAGGCGAAAAGATAGTAGGCTGAGACGACAACGGTAATGTAGGCTACAAGCGACACGGCGAGCGCTATGAGTTTCTCTCTCATCATTCCGTTATCAGAGAGACATGTCTAAAACCGCTCTCTTTGATAATTTTCAGCAGCAGTATCACATCGGCATATCTTAGACTTCTATCCGCCCGTATGAAGACATCACTATCCGCACTATATGAAGATGCCTTGAGGATAAAAGCGGATGCGAAACTTTTGAGTTCATAGACATTGCTGCCCAGATATACTCTTCGCTTTCTATCCATTCTAATCGTCAGAGGTGGATTTTTACGGGTTTGATTGCTCTTCGTACCGCTGGGAAGAGTAATCTTCTCCTGATAGACAATCGTGGGAGCAGTGACCATTAGTATGGCCATGAGTACCAACATAACATCGACGAAAGGAGTTATATTGAGGTCCGGATTTTCGTCCCACTTGAACAAGACATCACTCCCGTGCACTTTGGGCTAACACTATCTCCGACTCCGACTGCATAAGAGACTGAAGCTCATACGCCATGCGCTTGAGTATCAGATGAAATGTATAGGCGAAGATAGCCACGAATATTCCAATGGCCGTAGCTACGAGAGCTTCGCTGATAGCGGGAGCGACCACGGAGAGTGAGGCACTCTTTTGCAGACTGAGTCTGCTGAAGGCTTCCAAAATTCCCACAACCGTACCGAAGAGACCGACAAAAGGAGAAGTGGATGCCATTATCGAGAGTTGGGTAAGACCCTTCGTAGCATTTCTGACCGAATCGTTTATAGCGGCGTTCATCATCTGTGCAACAGGAGTATCGACCTTTTGTATATATCTAAAGAGCATGGAGTTTTTGGAAACACCTGACGAAAGACCCATGTAGAGCTTGGTCAGTGAGCGCGACTCTATATCTATCCTTTGGGAGAGTACTCTATAGCGATATACGAAAAGCCACACGCTATATACAAAATAGATGGAGAGAACCGATACGACGATAATCGTAACGGCGCTTCCATTGGCGAGATAGTCTGAGAGAAATCGGAAAAAACCCACTTCAGTAAGACTTTTTGATCGATTCCACTCTGCTGACAGCCGTAGCGATAGCGACATCGGAGGATTGTGCTTTTTGCAGAAGCTCTTTTGCCTCTTCGAGACTTTCGCTAATGCTTCCCTCTTCGTCGCTTATCAATACGGCACCATCGACGATACAGCTGACCTTGTTTTCATCCACCTTGACATAACCGCCGTTTATGGCGACGATTATCTCTTTGCCATCAGCTGTCTCTACAGTTATCAATCCGGCATCGAGGAGAGATACGAGAGAGGCGTGCTCGGGAAGCACACCAAACTCCCCCTCCTTACCCGGAAGAGTAACCATTTTCGTTTCGCCGTCATAGATTAGACCCGTAGGGGTCACAATCTCAAGCTTCATAGTGTTCATGATTATCCTTTAGGGCTCAGGAGGCCTTGGCTTTCATTTTTTCAGCTTTTTCTATCGCCTCTTCTATGCTACCGACCATATAGAATGCAGGCTCGGGAAGATCGTCGTAATCTCCATTGAGCAGACCTTTGAATCCTTTGACGGTATCTTCGAGTGTGACATAGACACCGGGGCTACCCGTAAAGACTTCGGCGACATGGAAAGGCTGAGAAAGGAACTTCTCGACTTTTCTCGCTCTCTCGACGACCAGCTTGTCGTCCTCACTAAGCTCGTCCATACCGAGGATGGCGATGATATCCTGCAGATCCTTGTACTTCTGTAGAATCTGCTGAACCCCTCTGGCCACCTCGTAGTGCTCTTCACCGATAATCTGGGGATCGAGCATTCTCGAAGTGGAATCGAGAGGATCGACTGCGGGATAGATACCTTTTTCCGCAATAGCTCTGTTGAGAACCGTCGTCGCATCCAAGTGTGCGAAGACCGATGCGGGAGCAGGGTCGGTGAGGTCATCAGCAGGTACATATACAGCCTGTACGGATGTGATGGAGCCTTTGGTGGTAGAGGTAATTCTCTCCTGCAGCTTACCCATCTCACTGGCGAGTGTGGGCTGATAACCAACGGCAGAGGGGATTCGTCCCAAAAGCGCCGACATCTCCGCACCAGACTGCGCAAAACGGAAGATGTTGTCGATAAACATAAGAACATCGAGCCCCATCTCGTCACGGAAATATTCCGCCATAGTCAGACCTGTGAGGGCGATACGGTTACGAGCTCCCGGAGGCTCGTTCATCTGGCCGTAGCAGAGGGCAACTTTGTCCAATACATTGGACTCTTTCATCTCATTGTAGAGGTCGTTACCTTCACGGGTTCTTTCACCAACACCAGCGAATACGGAATATCCGCTGTGCTTCATGGCGACATTGTTGATAAGCTCCATGATGATAACTGTCTTACCGACCCCGGCACCACCGAAAAGACCGACTTTACCACCCTTTGAATAGGGAGCGAGGAGATCGACGACCTTGATACCGGTTTCGAAGATTTCCGCTTTCGTACTCTGCTCTTCGAAGACGGGAGGCTTTCTGTGTATAGACCACTCGACTTCGGCTTTTACCTGCTCACCATTGTCTATGGCTTCACCAATGACATTGAAGATTCTTCCAAGAACCACTTCACCGACGGGAACCTTGATGGAGTCGCCTGTCGCCTTGACTTCCTGGCCTCTTACGAGACCTTCCGTCATATCCATCGAAATCGTTCTGACCCTGTTGTCGCCCAATTGGCTGGCCACCTCCAAAACGAGGCGATGCTCCACACCCTCTCTCGTAACCGTAGTCTCAAGAGCTTCGTTTATCTCCGGAAGATAGTCGTCGAACTCTACATCGACGACCGGTCCCATAACCTGTATGATTTTACCAGTCATTAATATTCTCCTCAAACTTATTTCATTGATTCAACGCCACTGATTATCTCTATGAGCTCAGTGGTAATAGCTTCCTGTCTCGCCTTGTTGTATGCGATTGTCAGCGACTTGACCATATCGCTGGCATTGTTGGTGGCCGCATCCATCGCCTGCATTCTCGCACCATGTTCAGCTGCAAGAGAATCGATAAGAGCGTAATACATCACATACTCCAGATACCTTCTAACCAGTGCATCGAGCAGAGTATCGTCATCATCGGGCTCGAGCTCCAATTCGGATGGAGATGGCTCCTTGTTTCCGACACTGGAAGGATCAACCGGCAGGAGATTGTCGATTCTTATCTCCTGTGTAATCATATTGACATAACCGTTATGCACCACGAGCACTTTATCGGTCAGACCTTCGAGATAGTCCGCTATACACCGATTGATGAAACCGGCGGCATCCTGGTATTTGGGGGCAGAGCTCATACCCTCGATCTCGTCGAGCATCTCGACCCTATTGAATCTAAAAAAGGCGATCCCCTTCTTGCCAATACCCCGTAGGCGTACCTGAGCACCTTCGGACTCATACTTTTCTTTCAGCTTTGCAACGGTTTTTATCGTCTGAGAGTTGAAACCGCCACAGAGACCTTTGTCCGCAGTTACAAAGACGATATCGACAACCTTCGGATTCCTGACCCTTCTGAAAAACGGGTTGTCGAGCGACTCCTCATGCTTTGCGATATTCAGAGCGATTTCGTCTATCATCTCGGTAATTTTCTTCGCATAGATTTTGGAGCGTTTTGCGAGCTCTTCGGCTCTCTTGAGTTTGGCGGAAGAGACCAGTTTCATTGCTCTGGTCGTCTTCCCCGTACCCTTAACACTCTTGATCTTGCGTTTGATATCTTTCAAACTAGCCATATTTAAGCCTTTACGCTACAAACTGTGACTTGAAATCCTCAAGCGCTTTTTCCAGCTCCTCTTCGGTATCAGTATCGAGTTTTTTGGACTCTCTGATACTTTCGAGAATATTGGAGTATTTACTATCCATAAACGAATAGAGCTCCGCCTCGAATTTGGTTACCGCCGAGGCAGGTATATCGTCGAGATAACCCTTGGTGCCGGCGTATATTACAACAACCTGTTTCTCTACCGGAATAGGAGAGTAGGGAGGCTGCTTGAGCACCTCCACCATGCGGGTTCCTCTTTCGAGTTGGTGTCTGCTGTGCTCGTCGAGATCGCTCGCAAACTGTGCGAAGGCCTGTAGCTCTCTATAGGAGGCGAGATCGAGTCTCAATGTACCGGAAACCTGCTTGATAGCCTTGATCTGCGCCGCACCACCGACACGGGATACGGAGAGGCCGACATTGATAGCAGGTCTTACACCAGAGTTGAAGAGATCGGTTTCGAGGAATATCTGACCATCGGTAATGGAGATGACATTCGTCGGGATATATGCGGAAACATCGCCGGCCTGAGTCTCGATAATGGGGAATGCAGTAATCGAACCTGCTCCGAGCTCATCGCTGAGTTTCGCTGCTCTTTCGAGAAGTCTGGAGTGTAGATAGAATACATCCCCAGGATAGGCTTCACGGCCTGGAGGTCTTCTGAGAATCAGAGACATCTCTCTGTAGGCCACTGCGTGCTTGGAGAGGTCATCGTAGAATATGACGGCATGTCTGCCGTTATCTCTGAAATACTCCGCCATAGTGACACCGGCATAGGGAGCGAGATACTGAAGCGCCGAAGGATCGGAAGCGCCTGCATTGACGACAATGGTATATTCCATAGCGCCGTGCTCTTCGAGCTTTTTGACCATGGATGCGACTGTGGACTGCTTCTGGCCGATGGCTACATAGATGCAGACGACATCCTGTCCTTTCTGGTTGATAATCGTATCGATGGCAAGAGTCGTTTTACCAGTCTGTCTGTCACCGATGATCAGCTCACGCTGACCTCTACCGACAGGAACGAGAGCGTCTATGGCCTTGATACCTGTCTGGAGAGGCTCATGTACCGACTTACGAGCCATGATGCCCGGTGCCTTCTCCTCGACGAACCTCCTCTCCTTGGCCTCGACCGCACCTTTTCCATCCAAAGGCTCACCGAGAGGATTGACTATACGACCGACTACCTCGTCTCCAACCGGCACTTCAAGAAGCGAACCAAGACGCTTGACGCTCATACCCTCTTTGATATCGGTGTACTCTCCGAGAACGACGATACCTACACTCGCCTCTTCCAGGTTGAGTACCATACCCTTGGTACCATTTTCGAATTCGATCATCTCACCGGCCATGACATTGCTCAATCCGTAAACCTGAGCGATACCGTCACCGATACCTATTACCTTCCCCACTTCATTGATATCCACATTCAACTCAAAGTTTTCTATACGCTCTTTGATTATGGAACTGATCTCGTCCGCTTGCAATTTCGCTGCCACATCTACTCCTTTCTGTATTTTTGTTTCTTTTTACAAGGCCTGCTGAATAAAAGCCAGAAGATCGGCTTTGACTCTCTCTTTGGAATAACTGAGCTCTATACCGAGATCTTCCACCTCGACTCTCAAGCCATCCTCTCTTTGCGCACCTTTTTCGAGAACGATTTTCGCTCCGCTGTACTCGCTGAGTCTCTTTTCGAGCCGCTTTATATCCTCGTCGGCAAGCGTAGCGTCACTTTCGATTTTTCCTACGAAGCTCTTGGAGGCCAGCTTCCTCTCATATTCGAGTATCGAAGCGAGCTCCGGTACCAGATCGAGTCTGCCGTTCTCACTCATTATCTCGAGAAGTCTATATAGTTTCTCGTCTATCTTGCCTTTCATGGGTGCCACAAGTGTCTCGAATTTCACCCTCGATGCTATCAGGGGATTGGCAACAATCTCTTGTGCCTTTTCACTCTCGAGTGTTGTGGAGAACTCCTGTAGGGAGGCTATGATATCTCCCAGAGCCTTTTCATCACAAAGATCCATCAACGCCTTCGCATATCTCTTAGCTATGAGCTCTTCCATATCAAGCCACCTTTCCAGATATTTTCTCTACGACAGCACTACCGGTTATGGGTATGTCATCCGTAGATATATTCTCATCGAGAAGTTTTGCAATCAACTCTCTTCTCATTTTTCTCTCTTCGAGTCTCATCTTCTCTTCGAACTGCTTTTCGAGATTGGCCAACTCTTTTTCACCCGCCTCTTTGTATTGAGAGACAACTACCTCGATCTCTTTCTCGGTATCTTTCAAAATCTCCTCAGCCTTTTTTCTACTCTCTACTACAGCCTCTTCGGCGGATACTCTCGCTTCTTTGGCTTCGTGAAGTCTCTTTTCGATCTCCTTGAGCTGAGCGGAGATGCTTCCACTTCTGGAGGCGAAAAACCCTCTAATAGGCTCGGCTATCAGATAATAGCTCAAACCTGCGAATATCAGGAAGTTGAAAAGTCTGGGTAAGAAATCGTATTCCCGACCCGCTATTGCGAGATAGTGTCCTCCTTCTCCCCCTTCATTCCCAAGCAGTAGCATGGGAAGCAAAAGGAGAGCTGTAAAAATCATGGTTCTTTTTTTCATGGCACCTTCCTGCTTCATATTTTGCTGAATTTGGCTTTCAGACTCTCTTTGATGAGAGGCAACTGCGAAAGCACACTGCCTCTGAGTGCCTCTCTCTCCTCATCGAGGCGACTCATGAATCTCTCATACTCTGCCACAAGCTCCGCTTGCCTCTTTTCATAAGCGGCGAGATTCTCCTCTTTGCACTTCTCTATGGCATCCTGCCTCATCTGAGCCGCTTTGGCTTTCGCTTCGCTCAGATTGGCCTGAGCCTCGGCAAACAGCTCTTCGCTATCGCTACTGAGATTCCCGGCATCCTTGAGGTCTCTGGCTATCGTCTCATCTCTCCTGTCCATAAACCTCAACAAAGGAACATAGAGTCTCTTGTTGAGCTGAACCAGCAGAAAGAAAAAGATCGCCAACACCACAATCATCAACGATACATGTAAATCTAGCATCTACTCTCCTCTCGAAATTTGCGGTATTTTATCATCAACGGAGTTAAAGGCGCTTTAAGTACTGCCACTTCAGCTTCTCTTTTTCATAAATGAAACGAATTTTTCATACTCGCTCTCACTCTCAAATATCAACTCCACACTCTTTTTTCGTATTTTGTGTCTAAAAGGCGAAAATATCTCTCCAAGAAGCTCTTTTGCCTCTTCGTCGAGTCTGAATATATTCTCACTCTTTTTAGAGGAGACTCCTCTCTTCTTACTGTTTTGCACCAACCTTTCGGTCTCTCTGACACTCAGCCTCCTGCCTATGACCGTATCTGCGACGATTCTTTGCTCCCGAGCAGGAAGAGATACCAGAATCTTGGCATGTCCTTGTGTAATCTTC
Source organism: uncultured Nitratifractor sp. (assembly GCA_913054475.1). Lineage (GTDB taxonomy): Bacteria > Campylobacterota > Campylobacteria > Campylobacterales > Sulfurovaceae > Nitratifractor. The sequence continues at coordinate 19,012 of CAJXJF010000006.1, read as the reverse complement.
CCTTCAGCCACCTTTTGGGCAACATAGTCGTCGAGTGCTAGGAGTCTTAGCGTATTGCTTATCTGTGACCTGCTTTTGTGTACGATACCCGAGAGCTCTTCATGCGTCAGTCCATGTACCTCTATGAGCTCCTTGTAGGAGCGCGCCAGATCCATCGGATTGAGATCCTCTCGTTGGATATTTTCTACCAGAGCCAACTGTCGCATACGACTCTCGTCGAAATCGACAGCGGCCACGATTGCCTTTATCTTCGGTATTCCAGCTATCTTGTGGGCTCTGAGTCTCCTCTCGCCCGCTATGAGTATATATCTACCCTCCCAAGGGAAAAGCACCACCGGCTGTAGCAGACCGTGCATTCTGATAGACTCCGCCAGCTCCGCGAGACTCTTTTCGTCGAAACTTTTTCTGGGTTGATATGGATTGGGGTCTATGAGCTCTAAATCTATCTCCCCTATCTCATCCCCTGCATACTCATCAGGAGTGACATCGAGCCCCTTCTCATAGACTCTGCCCATCTCTTCGAGTATCTCACCCAGCCCCTTGCCAAGAGCCATCTTCTCAAGCCTTCAATATCGCGGATGCGAGAGCTTTGTATGCCATGGAGCCCTTGGATGCGGAGGCGTAGTGCGTTACAGGCTTGCCGAAACTGGGACTTTCGGCTATCTTGACATTTCTGGGAACTACGACAAAGTTCTTCCTGTAGTTGAAGAGTTTGTCTTTGAAGTGGTGCTCCAAATCCGCGAGAACCTGCTTGGAGAGGTTGTTCTGGCTCGAATACATCGTGGGCAGGAAACCCTTGATTCTGAGTTTGGGATTGATCGTCTTCTTCAGAAGAGATACGGTGTTGAGCAGCTGTGCCAGACCCTCGAGAGCGAAAAATTCACACTGTATGGGTATTATCACCGAATCGGATGCACTCAATGCGTTTATCGTGATAGGACCCAGCGCAGGAGGGGAGTCGATGATTATATAGTCGTACTTCTCCCGCACATTCTCTATCGCTTTTTTGAGAACCAGTTCCCGTTTTTTCTTCCTGCCGTCGTAAAACTCCTTCTCTATCCCCACCAAACCGATATTGGATGGAGCCAGATGCAGCCTTTTCACCGATGTCTTGAGTATTATTTCAGACATCTTCTTGCTTCCTATAAGCACATGATAGATATTGAATTCGTAATCGTTACGGCTATATCCGAGATTTGTCGTGGCGTTCGACTGCGGATCTATATCTATCAGGAGCACCTTCTTACCTTTGTCCGCCAACGATGCAGCCAGATTGACTGCCGTCGTCGTCTTCCCCACTCCACCTTTCTGATTGGCTATACTGATTACTTCACTCATCTGAGACTCACTATCCTTTCACCCTTTACAATAAGCGACCCGTCGTCGCACAATCGAGCCTCTCTCAGGCTCTCGACTCTCTCTTCCATATGGAAAAAAGCAGCTCTGTTAAGTTCAAATTCTAACTGATACTTACTAAATATATCCTTCCATGAGACTCTCTCTTCTATCTTCCCGATATAGAGCCGGCAGAGCTCCAAAGGCTCGATATTTGCCTCCACAGAGGCATATCCTGCGGGTTCTCGGGCGAGATTGACACCTATGCCGACTATGAGAAAATCGCCTATCTTCTGCGTGATTACACCTCCCGCCTTGCCCCTTGCGGTATATATGTCGTTGGGCCACTTCAGCCATACGCTGCAGCCTATATCCTCGAGCAGCTCTCTCATAAGCCAGCCGAAATAGATCGAGGCCGACAGCAGAGGCAAATCCTGCGGCAATTGCCCAGCGCGGAGCGCTATGGAGGCATGAAAATTGCCCCTCGCTCCAATCCAAGTGTTGCCACGACTTCCTATGCCGTCGGACTGTTCGAGCGCCAAAACGGCCATAGATTCCGAAATCCCGCCATCTCTGACCATCCCCGCAAGATAGCGCTGTGTGGAGGGAAGGGTCTCAAATAAGTGTATCTCCAACTCTCAACCCCCTTCCCAGCGCGTAGGCTTTGGCACTCATCGCTCTTTTGGATTTGGGCTGAAGAGTATGCACTCTCAACAGACCTCTCCTGCAGCCTATATCCATACTATCTGCACCGATATGCACAATCTCACCCGCTTCATACTCTCCATCCTCATCCAAAAGTTCTAACTCCAGAAGCTTCAGCCCATCGGGCAGATAGACTCCGGGCCAGCCTTCGAAAGCCCTGTAGCGCCTATAGACATCTACAGCCCTTTCGAGCCTCACTTCTCCGTCGCCCCTTCTTATCTTCCTGCAGTGCGTCGAGAGTGCATCTATCTGGGGAATGGGATGCAGGCGCTCGTATGCAAGAAGGGTATCGACAATCAGTTCGGCCGCCATCACCGAGAGTCTCTGCATCAGAGCCGAAAGTGTCGTTCTATCCTCTATATCCATGACGCTGTATGCAAGTACCGGACCGCTGTCGAGCCCCTCTTCCATGAGCATCGCAGTCACTCCCGTGGCCAAATCTCCGTTGAGAAGAGCGTTCTGTACGGGAGAGGCCCCTCTATACTCCGGTAGAAGTGAAGCGTGAAGATTGATACATGGAGCTATCGAAAGAATCTCCTTTGGCAATATCTGTCCATAGGCCGCCACCACGATGAAATCCGGGGAGTACCCTCTCAAAACGGCACTCAAGTCTCCATCTTTCAGGCTGTGGGGTTGCAAAAACTCCAAATCTTTTTCTTGGGCATAGAGTTTCACCGGCGGTGCCGTCATGACTCTTTTTCGACCCACGGGACGATCCGGCTGGGTGAGTACCAGAGCTATATCGAACTCGTCACACTCATGCAGTCTCTGCAAAATCACCCTCGCATACTCTGGTGTTCCCATATATATAATGTTGATTTTCTCTCTATCCACTGCCGCTCTCCAGAAAATTTTACGAAATTATAGCGGATTGCGAATTGTCGCTTTCAACAAAGAGAGTCGATAAACATCTTTTCAGTTTCACACAAGAAACAGGCTGGTAATATAGCGGACATATCAAATCCCCAAGGAGAGAAAATGAGGAAAGCTTTCAGTTTTGTAGCGGCCGCGGCGCTCATGAGTGCCATTGCGACAGCCAAAGAGGTGAAGATAGGTGTCGTATTGCCTCTTACTGGTCCCATAGCTGCATTCGGTCAGACCAGCAAAGGAGGTCTGGACATAGCGTACGAGCAGAATCACAAACTCAAAAATGGAGACGATGTGAAACTTGTAGTCCTCGACGACAGAGGCGACAAAGTGGAAGCCGCTACCGCCGTCAAGAGGCTCATCGACAAAGATGGTGTAGCCGTGATACTCGGCGAAGTGGCATCGAGCAACTCGATGGCGATGGCCCCTGTAGCCGAAAGAGCACACACTCCAATGATAACCCACGCCTCTACCAACCCGAGAGTGACCAAGGGCAAGAAGTATGTCACGAGAGCCTGCTTTATCGATCCTTTTCAGGGCTCGGTGATGGCCAAATACGCACTTGAGAACGGTATGAAGAAGGCTGTCGTGGTTACCGACGCAAAACAGGACTACTCCGTAGGTCTCTCCAAGGCTTTCAAAAAGGCATATAGAGCCGGTGGCGGCAAAATCCTCAAAACAGTTCTCATCAATTCCGGCGACAAAGATTTCAACGCTCAGGTATCGGCCATAAAAGCGACTTCTCCCGACATTATAGCGTTCACCGGATACTATCCCGAAGCGGCGCTTATGGTCAAGCAGGCCAGAAGTATGGGTATCGATACCCCCTTTATCGGCGCGGACGGCGTAGGTTTTCCCGAACTGGTCGAAATCGGTGGCAAAGCCTCCGAAGGCTTCATGTACACCGACCACTTCAACGAAACTGCGGCCAACTCTCCGGAAGCCAAAGCCTATGTGGAAGCATTTCACAAAAAGTATTCCAAAGCAGCAGACTCCATGGGCGCACTTGCGGCGGATGCCTACGGGATGATTCTATCCGCAATGAATCAATGTATCGACGAAGGCAAAGCCTCCGACGACAAGGAGTGCATCAACGACAAACTCCGCCACACCAAAGAGTACAGTGGCGTTACCGGAGTGATCACTATCGACAAAAATGGCAATGCGGTCAAATCCGCAGTGGTAAACGAAGTGAAAAAGGGCGATTTCGTTTATAAAACGACCGTCAATCCCTGATGGGATATCGGGCCTAGCCCGATTTTCTCCGGCGAAAACTCGATGGAGTTTTAGCTGGAGAAACGAATCCAATACTGGAGAGTGGCAGATGGATCTTTCCACATTTTTGCAACAACTCGTCAACGGGGCGAGTCTGGGTAGTATGTATGCACTCATAGCCATAGGATATACGATGGTATATGGCGTGCTCAGGCTGATAAACTTCGCCCACGGAGATATCATGATGGTAGGAGCCTTCCTCACCTACTTCGCTGTCTCGTTCAAATTTCCCTTCGAAGCGGCCGTGGCGCTGGCCATATTCGGCTCCATTGTCGTGGGTATTCTGACGGACAAAATAGCCTACAAACCTCTCAGGAACGCACCCAAGATATCTCTGCTCATTACAGCAATCGGCATCAGTTTCTTTCTCGAAAACCTCTTCAATGTCCTCTTCGGCGGAGTACCCAGAGCCTTCAGCGCTCCAGAATACCTGAGCAAAGTGATGCACTTCAACGGTATCTATATGCCTGTTACCGTAGTCATAATTCCGATAATGACCGTTATCATACTCGCTTCGCTACTCTGGATTCTCTACCGTACGAAATACGGAATGGCGATAAGAGCGCTGGCTTTCGATATCCCCACCGTCAAGTTGATGGGTATAAATGCCGACTCCATCATAAGTATCGTCTTCGCTCTCGGCTCGGCACTGGCCGCCATCGGCGGTATCTTCTACGCTGTCAGCTACCCTTCCATCGATCCTCTCATGGGCATCATCGTAGGACTCAAGGCCTTCGCGGCGGCTGTGCTGGGAGGTATCGGGAGTGTCACGGGTGCCGTACTGGGAGGATTCATACTCGGTTTTACCGAAATCTTCGTAGTGGCGCTCTTTCCGGAGCTCGGAGGATACAAGGACGCTTTCGCATTTTTCTTTCTGATACTGGTTCTTCTCTTCAGACCCACCGGTATAATGGGGGAAGATCTCGAGAGAAGCAGATTCTAAGGAGCTCTCATGAAAGGTACTGTTTTCAAAACGATAGCCATACTCTCGACTCTTCTTTTCATCTATCTGTGCGATAGATTTCTGGACTCTTATACACTCAGTATAATGAACAATATCGGCATCTTCGCCATACTCGCTCTCAGCTACAACCTGATAAACGGAGTGACCGGACAATTCTCTCTCGAACCCAACGGCTTCGTAGCTATAGGGGCGTATGTGACGGCTCTCTTTCTCATACCGGCCGATATCAAGAGCGATATGTTCGCACTCGTCGATCCGGCAGAGACGGTACTGGCCATGCACGCCCCTTTTCTGCCCGCAATCGTCGCGGGAGGTATCGCATCCATGTTCATAGCCCTGCTACTCTCCTTTCCGGTATTCAGAGTCAGAGGCGACTACCTTGCGATAGTCACCCTCGGCTTCGGCTTCATCATAAGAATATTCGCCATCAACAATCCCGCCTATACCAACGGAGCGATGGGGCTCAACGATATTCCCGACAATGCGGACTTTCTCTGGATAGGCAGTATCGCTCTGATAACTTTCGTCGTGATGCTCCATATCGTATACTCCAGATACGGCAGAGCGATGAAGGCTGTAAGAGACGATGAGGATGCGGCCATAGCCATGGGCATAGACACCTTCAAAATAAAGACCACGGCATTCGCGACGAGTGCCTTCTTCGAAGGCCTGGGAGGCGGTCTGCTCGCATCGTTCCTCACCACGATATCCCCCGACCAGTTCACCTTCATGCTGACCTTCCAGTTACTCATCATAATCGTGCTCGGCGGACTGGGCAGTATGAGCGGGACACTGCTATCAACGGTCCTCGTGATGGGCAGTATGGAGTGGTTGCGCTTTCTCGACGACGACATGGTGATATTCGCTATGCATACCGGTGCCCATCCGGGAATGAGAATGGTGGTATTTTCGATACTCCTCATAGTGATGATGCTCTTCGCCAGAAGGGGACTCTTCGGAGACAGGGAAATCATGGATATCATAGGAGAAAAATTGGGCAAGAGGTCCGGCAGATGAGAGAGAGACTACTCGAAATAGAGAGTGTAACTATGAAATTCGGCGGGGTGACGGCTATAGATGCACTATCCTTCGCCATAGCCAGAGGCGAGATATACGGTCTGATAGGTCCCAACGGAGCCGGAAAGACCACCATATTCAACATAATCACCGGAAATTACAGACCCACATCCGGCAGAGTGCTCTTCAGGGGAGAGGATATAAGCGGTATCAAAGCCTCGGAAGCGGTCCATAGGGGTATTGCTAGAACTTTCCAGAATATCAGACTCTTCAAGAGTATGAGCGTACTGGAGAATATTCTCATAGGTTTACACGAGCAGACGAAATATAGCTATATCGAAGCGATTTTGAGACTACCGAGATATTTCAGCTACGAGAAGATGATGAGAGAGAAGGCCATGGAGATACTCGAAGAGTTCGCAATAGCCGGTTTCGCCCACAGCAATGCGTCCGCACTGAGCTACGGCAACCAGAGAAAGGTCGAGATAGCCAGAGCCCTCGCCACCAACCCTACCCTTCTGATGCTCGACGAACCGGCTGCGGGGATGAACCCCATAGAGACCGAAGAGCTCTCCAGGATAATACGAAAGATAAAAGAGGATTACGACTTGACGATACTTCTCATAGAACATGATATGAAATTTGTAAATGCAATCTGCGACAGAGTGACGGTACTCGATTATGGAGAGAAGATTTTCGACGGTTCACCGGCGGATGCAGTAGTCGATGAAAAGGTCATAAGCGCATATCTCGGAGAGTTCAGAAATGCTTGAGATAAAGAATCTTCAGGTCTATTACGGAGTGATTGCGGCGGTGCGCGGCATAGATATGCATATCAAAAGGGGAGAGATAGTGACACTCATAGGCTCCAACGGAGCGGGAAAGACATCTACTCTCAACGCTCTGGTCAACTCCGTCAAGAAGAGCGGTCGGGTGATATTCGAAGGTAGAAACATCAGCACTCACCCCACTCACAAAATCGTCAGAGAGGGTATAGCCCTCGTCCCCGAAGGAAGAAGAGTCTTCATAAATCTCAGCGTAGAAGAGAATCTGAGAATGGGAGCCTTCAACAATGACGAGAACTTCGAGAGACTCAGGGGAAGAATGTACGAGCTCTTTCCCAGGCTTTACGACAAGAGAGAGCAGATGGCGGGTACTCTCAGTGGCGGAGAACAGCAGATGCTGGCCATAGCCAGAGCACTGATGAGCGAACCGAAACTCCTGATGCTCGACGAGCCGAGTCTGGGGCTGGCACCCCGTATCGTAGGTGAGCTCTTCGAGGTGATTGCCGAACTCAAGAAGAGTTTCCCCATACTGCTCGTAGAGCAGAACGCCTTTGCCGCCCTATCGATAGCCGACTATGGGTATGTGCTGGAAAACGGCATAATATCTCTCGAGGGAGAGTCCGAAAAACTCGAGGGAAACGATGATGTCAGGAAGAGGTATCTCGGAGTATGAGTATGCTTCGAATTTCACATATACAAACGGTGGAATCGACAAAATGCCGATATCCTATATAACGAAGTAGCGTGCTATGCTACTTATCATAATTTAAAATGGAGCTTTCGCCAATGTCATCTACAAAAGTGAAAAAAATCGGCGCTTCGGTACTTTATCTATCTGGTAGCAAAAAAGATAGCTACCTGCCAAAACTCCTATCTGGACTTTTCGAAGACTGCGATATAGAGAATGCTTTGCAAAATCGGATAGAAGATAAAGATATAAAAAGATTTTCGAATTATCCCCTGATTGTCTGCGATATAGGTAGCGATGAAAAAGACGCGAAAAACTGTAGCGAACTTCTCGACTCTATGGCGACACGGGATTACGATTCGAAATTCCTCATAATCTACAATGAAGGCGCGATGGAAAAAACGATTCTATCCATTTTGAAGTCTTCCGCCGCAATTTGCTATACTCTTTCACGCCCATACAACAAAAAGAGCCTTTCGCTACTCTTGAAAAGATTGTACAGGGATTTCAACAAGAGCTCAATAGACAATACGCCGGAGCAAAAATCCGATAGCGAAGAGATGGCTTTGTTGATAGACTTTTATAAAAACAGGGCTTTAAACATAAAAGCCGATCTCGACAATTTGAACAAGATCCTAAAATTACTCAAAGAGCTCTATAGTGACAAAAAGATATCTCTCTTTTTGAACGAGATGAAAAAATATCTCTCCAATATAGACGATACGGTAGCGATATTGATGGATTTTTCCGATGAACTGGGAGAGAGAGACGGTTGCACAAAAAAGATATTCGACATCAATATCATGTTGAAATCGATACACAACACAATGCAAAACATCAGCTCCTCGGAAAATAGAGAGTTCGATATCATTTTTGCCGTCGAAAAGAGTGTACCGGCAAAAATGTTGGGACACCCGTTATCCATAGAAAATAGACTGCTCAAGATTCTAAAAAGCATTTTCGAGATGAAGAGCCTTGCAAACAAAACGACAATCAATATTTATACGGTGACTAATCGAAACGACTTTCTCACTCTGCATTTCAAGATTACTACCAAAATTGAAGGAGAGTGCAGTGATGAGGAGAAAGAACTTATCAGCAGGAATTTCGACAACCTTACGGAAGAGTTTCATATAGATACAGAAAACGAAAGATGCACGATCGAACTGACTTTCCCCATATCGACCGTGGAGCGAAGAAGTTATAGACTACCGTCGAAGGATATGATGCGCAAAAGGGTACTTAGCTATATAGCCATGGAAGATTTGAGAATCTCCTTAGAGAAAATGCTTGGCTATTTTCACTTTGCAACCGATCATGCCCACAATGACAAAGAGTTCGAAAAACTTTTCAATAGCGACTCTTACGATATAGTGATATTGGAAAACGGCTCTTTGCAAAAATGGATGAGAGCCTGCAAATACAAAACCCCGTGGATAAAATTGGTAGCTCTACAAAAATCCTCCGAAAGAGAGAGTGAAAGCGAAGAAAACTCTTTTATCGATGCCATATTGTACAGTCCGTTCACACAAAAGGATATCATGGATATGATAGTCTCTTTGTACTCTTCGAAGAAAAAAAACTATCTCAACGAGACTCTCATCCTAAAAGATTTCGCCAAAGATTCGAGCATAGGCAAGAGTCTGCTTTTCATAGGAAGAGAAGATAGCGACAAAACCGCTACGGAACTTCTTGTGGCGAAGGTGAATATCTCTTTCAAATATCTTCCCGATATCGACGATGCCATGAGAGATATCTATTTTTACGATATGATTATCATAGAACTCGAACCCTTCATCGCCGATCTATACAATGGCAACTCTTCGGAAAATTTGAAGAGACTCGTCACTTTCCTCAGACATAGAGGGAAATTCAGTACTATAATCGGGCTTGTAGATAGTGAGCGATTCCCCGATATGCGCAAGATTTCCGAATATACCGGCATCGAAATCTTCCTTACTTCGCCAATCGATCCAGAAGAGTTCTACAAGACACTCGTAGATATCATAACTACCGATCCGAAAAAGGGTTTCGAATTTGCGTAAAAAAGGGGAGAAGTGATACTTGTCGAACAAAGCTTACAATCCTTTCTCTTCGAGGTACCTAAACGGCTTGCAAAAACTTCTTGCCGAACTTCTCGAAGATATCTCTCTGATATCACTATTTTCGAATTGTTTTCAGAAAAAGAGAACTATCAGAGCATATCTGCCGAATTTGGCGATAGAGACGATGAGAATGAAGCTCGACAGCCGATAGTGCAGAACCCCGGCCACCAGAGTGAGGGGGTCTCCGACTATCGGAAGCCAGCTTAGAAGCAGGCTGTATCCTCCCCAGCGCCCGAAAAACTTTTCGCTTCTATGTAGCGATGCGGGAGAGATTTTGCCTTTTTGTATCAGATAGTCCGTACCCTTGCGGCCAAGCAGATAGTTGAGCACGGAGCCCATAGTGTTGCCCGTACCGGCGAAGAGAAGCAGAAGCAGTGGGTCCAAACCCTCTCTCAGATAGTAGTAGAGTGTCGCTTCGCTCGATACGGGGAGTATCGTAGCTGCGACGAAGGAGATTAGAAAAAGTGTGCTATATTCCATAACTTTTCGCTACGATTTTCCGCAATTATATCCCAATATCGGGAAATAGACGATTATGGAGCAAACGAATGAAAAACGACACCAGCATAGAGCTGCACCTTCCCACTCCGGTAGAGAAGATGAGCTTCAGAGGCAGAGACTATTTTCTCAAACGAGACGAGCTTATAAGCGAGGATTTTTCCGGAAACAAAGGCCGTAAATTCCACTCCATCCTGAAGAAGGAGCTTCCCCACATAAAAAGGGTCATCTCCTACGGCTCCAACCAGTCCAACGCCATGTACTCTCTCTCCGTACTCGCCAAAGCGAGAGGCTGGGAGTTCATATACCATACCGACCATATCCCCGATCTTCTGCGCCGAACCCCCGTGGGCAACTATGCCGCGGCTTTGAGAAACGGTACGCAGTTCATAACGGGGAAGAAGATGGATGAAATAGAGCTCGACGATGAGACCCTCTTCATCGAAGAGGGAGGGAGGGAGCTCTTCGCACTCGAGGGTGTACGGGAGCTGGCGATGGAGATAGAGAGATGGTATAGTGAAGAGAATCTCGATGAGCTCGATATCTTCCTCCCCTCGGGTACGGGTACGACAGCGCTCTTTCTGCAAAAGAGCCTGATCGAGGCGGGCAGTGCGATCAGGGTATATACCACCCCCTGCGTCGGCGACAGAGACTATCTGCTCGAACAGTTTCGTATGCTCGAAGAGGATCGAAGCCTCTATCCGACAATAGTCGATAGCGCACGCAAATACCACTTCGGCAAGCTCTACCGCGAGTTTTACGAAATTTGGATAGAATTGCGCGACAGTTGTGGCGTGGAGTTCGATCTGCTCTACGATCCCAAAGGATGGCTCGTTTTGACGCAGTATGAGCGGGAGATGGCGAAGAATATACTCTATATTCACCAGGGCGGCATCAAAGGGAACGAGAGCATGCTAGCCCGATACGAAAGAAAGTTTGCGAGGAGATAGAGAGATGAGGATTTTTTACAGCGAAGAGGAGAGCTTCGAAAGGGAGTTTGCCGAGCTTCTCGGTAGAGGGAAGATGGATATCGAGAGTGTCGAGGGGAGCGTGAGGGCCATACTCGACGAGATACGGCACGACGGAGACGATGCTCTTTTGCGACAGATAGGGCGTTTCGACCGCTGGGAACCGGCCGATAGCTCCGAGCTTCGCGTAGATATAGAAGATATGAAAAGAGCCTACGACTCTCTCGATTCGGATTTGAAAAGCGCTCTGCATCTGGCATACGAGAGGATAGAGGAGTATCATCGCAAACTGATGCCCAAAAGCTGGATCGAGTTCGACGAAAACGGCTCCATGCTGGGACAGAAGGTGAGCGCCGTAGAGAGAGCGGGGCTATATATACCCGGGGGCAAAGCGGCATATCCCAGTTCTCTGCTCATGAACGCCATACCGGCTCTCGTGGCTGGAGTGGAGGATATAGTCGTCTGCACCCCTACACCCGACGCCCATATAAACGAACTGCTGCTTGCGGCCTGTCACCTCTGCGGTATAGAGAAGGTTTTCAGAGTGGGCGGCGCATCCGCCATAGGAGCCATGGCATACGGTACGCAGAGTATCCCGAAAGTGGATGTCGTCACAGGCCCCGGCAACATCTTCGTAGCGACGGCCAAGAAGATGGTCTATGGAGATGTCAATATAGATATGATAGCCGGTCCCAGCGAAATAGGTATCCTTGCAGATGAGAGCGCGAGGGCCGACTGGGTGGCCATAGACCTCCTCAGCCAGGCAGAGCACGACGAGATGGCGAGCTCCATACTCATCACCGACTCTGCGAAACTGGCCGAGATGGTATCGCAGGAGGTGGAGAGAGAGCTTTCGACACTCGACAGAGAGGAGATAGCGCGAAAATCGATAGAGGATAGAGGGGCTATCATAGTCACCTCCGATATGCAGGAGGCTGTCTCTCTCATGAACGAGATAGCTCCCGAGCATCTCGAAGTGATGACCGTCGCCCCAATGCAACTGCTCTCGTCCATAAAACATGCAGGAGCTATTTTTCTCGGCAGATATACGCCCGAACCGATAGGAGACTATATCGCGGGACCGAACCACACACTGCCCACCGGAGGGACGGCGAGATTCTACTCACCTCTGAGCGTGGAGCATTTCCTCAAGAAATCTTCACTCATCATGATGAGCGAAGAGGGGCTTGGAAAAATCGGAGAGGAGTGCGCGCTAATCGCCGCCACGGAAGGTTTGACGGCTCATGAGAAGAGTGTGAGAGAGAGGCTGAAGAGCAAGTAGCTACTTCTCGATCTTTCTGTTGAGTATGGCCAGCTCTATGTAACTCTGGATGAAGTTGGAGAAGAAGGTGATAAATTTTATATCTTCTTTGTCGAAAGCTCCCTCCTTGCTGTTTATCACCTCGAAAACTCCTATGGCGACACCGTTGGAGTTGAGAATCGGTACCGCTATGACATTCTTCGTCACGAAGCCGCTCTCCTTGTCGATTTTGGAAAAGAAGCGGGGGTCGTTGCGGACATCGTTCACTATAATGGGCTCCGCTATATGCAGAGATGCCCCCGCTATCCCTTCGTCGTCGTTTATCACTATCTCCGAAATGCCGTCGCTGAGCATCGTCCAGAGCTTCCTTCTGTTTTTGTCATGGATATATATGCTACACCTCTGGGCACCCACCAGACTTCTCGCATACTCGGCTATCATCGGAAGCCCCTCTTCCAGTGACGGTTGTTCTATAAGCTTATGTCCGAATTCACTCAGTTGATGATAAGCCTCTTTGTATTTCATCTCTCTTCCCCCGACACTATTGCCATCAATTATATCACAACGAAGCGATAACCCCTCCCTACTTCAGAAGGTCCCAACTCTCTCCAATCGCCACGGAACACTTCAGAGCCGTTTCGAGAGGATAGATATTCTCCATAGTATATCCGAATCTTCGTGCCAGGCTCTCCGCCTCCTTCTCATCCACTTCGAAGATCAATTCGTCGTGTATCTGAAGAAGCATCTTCGCCTTCAACCCCTCCTCCTCTATCATGCTGTGCAGATCGAGCATGGCCAGTTTTATGAGATCGGCGGCGCTACCCTGAAAGACTGTATTGACACCCTCCCTCAACATAGCCGCTTTCTGTACGGGAGAGGCCTGAGCGTAGTCGAATACCCGCCGTCTGCCAAGCAGGGTCTCTACATAGCCCTCTCTCTTTATCCGCTCCTCGATATCTGCAAGATAGCTTTTCACTGTCGGGAAGGCTGCGAAGTAGGACTCTATTATACTCTTCGCTTCGGCTGTAGATATTCCGAGCTCGGCGGCGAGTTTCCTCGAGCCCATACCGTAGAGCAGTCCGAAGTTTATGGATTTCGCGAAGTTTCTCTTCGCAGCGGCCTCCTCCTCGCCAAAGAGTCTGACGGCTGTAGCCATATGGATATCCTCTCCCGACGCGAAAGCCTCCATGAGTGCGCCATCACCGCTGAAGTGAGCCAGAAGTCTCAACTCTATCTGCGAATAGTCGATAGATACAAGCCTGTACCCCTCCGAAGCGACGAAAGCTCTTCTCACTCTTCTGCCCAATTCCGAGCGTACGGGAATATTCTGGAGATTGGGCTCTTTGGAAGAGAGTCTTCCCGTGGCCGTACCGGTCTGCAAAAAGGTGGTGTGTACTCTGCCGTCGGCCTCTTTGGACGCCAGTTTCAGGAGGGGCTTCACATAGGTCGAGAGCATCTTCTGATGCTCTCTATACTCCAGAATCATGGATATGACGGGATGTTTGTCGATAAGAGAGCGAAGTACGCTCTCGTTGGTACTGAAACCGGTTTTGGTCTTTTTGCCGCCTTTGAGTCCGAGTTTGCCGAAGAGTATCTCACCCAGCTGTTTCGTGGATTTGATATTGAACTCCTCTCCCGTCTCTTCATAGATGGCGAGAGTCAGACGCCCCAGCTCATCTTCGAGCTCCTTCGCCAGTCTGCGAAGATGCTGCGTATCGACCTTTATACCCTCTCTCTCCATGGCTATCAGAACATTTATAAACGGATACTCCACATCGACCGCCTCTTTCTGCACTCTGTCGAGAGAGAGATTTTTAAAGAGTGCCGACAGCTTTTTGTACAGTCTGTATGTCATCCAGGCATCTTCGGCGGCATAGAATGTGGCCTCCTCTATCTCCACCGAAGAGAAATTCTCTCCTCTCTTGACGGTTTCACCGAAAGATTTCATCCTATAAGAGAAATATTTCATCGCCAGATGGTCCAGGCCCACTCTCGAGCCCGGGTCCAACAACCACGCCATAAGCATCGTATCCGCATGGGGCTCTATCTCGGGCAAAGAGTATATTCTATAAAGCAGGGAAAGGTCGAATTTGAGGTTCTGTCCGACCACCCTGTATCGCATGAGTCTGGATAGCAGCTCTCCCGCATCTCTCCTGCCGACCTGTTCGCCGACTCCGAGATAGCTGTGGGATATGGGGACATAGTACGCTCTGTTATCCTCGAATGCGAAAGAGAAACCCACGATATCGTCTCTTCTCGTATCCAGACCCGTAGTCTCCGTATCCAGAGCCACCACACTCCCCTCCTCTATCCTCTCGAGTACCTCCTCGACTTTTTCTCTGCTATCGAGTGTAACGGCCTCGAAAGAGGGAGCCTCGCTCTTTTCGCTCACTTCAGGCTCTCTCCTGCCGCTATCCGTGGCAAGAGCCCAGGAGAGAGCCTGCTTCATATCGTACTTTTCGAACTCATCCTCGAGAGCCGAGAGATAGTTTTTCTCTTCGAAGGTGAACTCTCTGGGGGAACACTCCTCGAAGATATCGTCTCTCAGCCGTACCAGCTCCCTCGACAGAAAAGCCTTTTGCCGATTTTCTATCAGCAGTCTCCTTATTCTCGGCGTGGCGGCCTCTTCGATATGTTCATAGAGATTTTCGAGTGTATGGTATTCGGATATGAGCTTGGAAGCCGTTTTGGGACCTATGCCCGGTACACCCGGCACATTGTCCGAGCTGTCACCGACAAGCGCCTGAAAATCGACGAAATATCTGGGTGCTATACCGAACTTCTCCATACAGCCCTTCTCGTCCACGACACTCTTTTTTACCCAATCGTAGATAAAGACCCTGCTGTCGTCTATGAGCTGATAGAGGTCTTTGTCCGAGCTGACAATCTTGGCGATGAGCCCCTGCTCCCTCGAACATCTGCATATCGAAGCTATCACATCGTCGGCTTCGTAACCCTCTTTGGAGATACTCGCAAATCCCATCTTTTCGACCCACTCTATGGCTATGGGCAACTGCTTCATCAAATCTTCCGGCGGAGTGGGACGATTGGCTTTGTACTCTTCGTATATAGTGTCTCTGAATGTCGGCCCCTTGCTGTCGAGCGCGAAAACTATATAGTCCGTGGCATGCTCTTTTTGCAGTTGATGAATGAAATTGACGAAGCCTGTGAGCAATCCAGTCGGAAAGCCCTCTCTATTCTTCAGAGGAGGAAGAGCGAAGTAGGCTCTGAAAAAGAATGCGAAGGTATCTATTATCGTTATGGTTTTCATATCTTTCCTTTGTTCTCATATATCGACGACAGGCGGATATGAAGGCTATATCAGCCCCTCCTGCCCTATTCTATAGAGAGCGAAATCGTATCTGACGGGATCTTCCGGATCGAAGCCCGCCAGAACTTTCGTCAACTCCATGGCTGCCTTCATATCGTAGCTCTTTCTCTCTATCAGTCCCAGCTTCAAAGAGACTTTGTGGGTGTGTGTATCCAGAGGCATTATGAGATCTCTTCTCTCTATGGAGCTCCACAAACCCATATCGAGCTCATCTTTGCGAACCATCCAGCGAAAATACATCATATATCTCTTGTAGGGTGCACAGCGCAGCGTATCGGAGGGGACTCTACCCACGAGAAAATCGTACCCCCTGCTGCTGTAGGGATATGCCGAGCGGATAGCCTCTATGAGAGACCAGAGCCCGTCCCTGATATCTCCCCTGCGCTCATAACCCCTCCTTACATACTCCTCTATTCCGCCCTCCCTGGAGATTCTCGCAAGGGCTATGAAGAGGGCTTTTATATCTTCACTCTTCTGGAATCTGTAATATCTGCCTTCGACTCCCCTCTCTATCTCCTCCTCGGAAGCGTCCAGCAGGGAGAAATCGAGCCTATCGAGAAAGCTGACAATCTGCGAAGCGTTGCCATATGCGAAAAGAGCGGCTATCAGAGCTATACGCTCATCCGCATATCTCGAAGCCACCAACAGAGGGTCGGGTTTTTCGTAGGAGAGCTCCTCGCTGTCATTTCTATATTCGGCCTGCTCCTCGAGCATTTTTCGAACTTTTTCTCTATCCACTCTCTCCCTCTGTCGAGCCATTTTTCGACAATTCTACTCGAAATGGCATTTATACGCGGTTAAGCAGTGGTATAATCGCGACAAAAAAGGCTATCTATGTCCTCCATCGTCTTCGGCCCCATACTCTCCAGGCGTTTCGGCAAATCTCTGGGTATCGACCTTAGCCCATACACAAAGATATGCAACTACGACTGCCTCTATTGCGAACTATCCCCGGCCAGGCCCACTACAGAGCCGCAGGAGGTACCGGAGGTGGAGGAGATAGTCGCAGAGGTCCAAAAGGCTCTGCACAGATACGACGATATAGATATCCTCACCATCACCGCCAACGGAGAGCCCACACTCTATCCGAAACTGGCGAAATTGATAAAACGACTCAAGGAGATATCGGGAGGCAGGAAGATTCTGATTCTAAGCAACGGCAGTACGGTACCCGATAGAGAGACCAGAGAGGCTCTCAAGATGCTCGATATCGTCAAACTCTCTCTCGACTGCGCCACCCCCCGCTGTCTCAGACGCATAGACAGAATGCACAAAAGTATCGACCCGGAGCGCATAAAAGAGGGTATGTTGAAGTTCGCCGACGAATATGAGGGTTCGCTGATAATAGAGATTCTCGTCGTCGCCGGTATAAACGACAGGGAGTCCGAGATGAGGGCTCTGAGCGATTTCCTCGTGAAACTCGCTCCCGAGCGTATAGATATAGGTACGATAGACCGCCCTCCGGCATATGATGTCAAGGCGGTGGACTACGGCAGACTGCGAGAGTTGTCGATGTGCTTCGACCCCTCCTTGCATATAGCCATCACCTCGAGAGAGGGCGCGACCGATACAAAAGCCTCCTCATATACGCGAGAGGAGATAATCTCGACCCTCTCACGCCGACCCCTGACCCCTCACGATGTAGAGATTCTCTTCGACCGCGAAAGCGCCCAGAGGCTCGATTCTCTCGTAAAAGAGGGCAAAGTGACCAAAGTGGAGAAAAATGGAGTGATTTTTTTCGAAAATTGCACGAAAACTCTTGACAAATAGAGAAAAGTTCTCTATAATCCCACTCACATTTCGGCAACGGAATGTCCACACGATTCCGGATTAGCTCAGCGGTAGAGTAGGTGACTGTTAATCACTTGGTCGCTGGTTCGAATCCAGCATCCGGAGCCACTCTTCATACCCACAGAAAATATTTTTCCTCAAGTACAAATTACCATACCTCATAAAGCATAAACGCTTGATTTCGATGAAAGCCATATATCCGTTTGTCGGAATATGCTACGAAAGAGTCTCGTAATCCGTTGTAACGCATCATAAGAGCTCCAATACAAAAGCCGGACCCAGTTTGTAAAATTCCCTGGCTATCTCGAGCAGAGATGAAGAGGCTACATAGGAACGAGACATATCGAGCTCCTTGAGATACCGCCAAATGAAGGTACTCCTGAAATACCACGAGCCGAAGTGAGCTCATCCGGGAAAATATCTGCCGATTCAGTTTCCATCCCACTCAATACACCTATCACAATTCACCCGAGCATTCACCAAAAACGCTATGGAGATCTCTATACGCAACCGTTATAATGAATCCGAATAGAAATAGAGGGAGAGACGATGCCGAAAGCGGGAGGAAAAAGTTGGATAAATATGATGGGGATAGGATTGGCCACGGTGATACTCCAGGCAGGAGCACTGAAAGAGCCTTTGGAGATGAACCTCTCTCCCGAGGGGGTGAGTTTCCATATCGAAGCTGCCGACGAAGGCTCCATCAACAGACTCACCGTCACTCCCGAAGGGCTCAAAGAACAGAGCCGACCCGTCACAATGGATATCGAGGGGAGCGTCAGCGGGATGGAGGTCGCCGACCTGAACCGTGACGGCTCACCCGAGCTCTATATCTTCGTCAGCTCAGCCGGAAGCGGCAGTTACGGCAGACTCGTCGCCTTCAGCGTCAACCGGATGAGATCGATGAGCGGTATCCACCTGCCAAAGCTCGACCTAAATTCCGCGGAGGCCCGGGGCTATATGGGACACGATAGATTCAGCATCGAAAAAGCTCACCTCGTCCGCACCTTTCCCATATATGAAAAGGATGGCCCAAACTGCTGTCCGAGCGGAGGTATCCGAAAGCTCTACTACCGGCTTCTCCCCGGCGAAGCCACATGGCAGTTGAGACTCGTCAGGAGTGAAACGCTCACTTCCAAAAACACAAAAATAAAGCAGCGATCCGATTCAAACGATGAAAACGATCTCCATATCCATTCTCACAAAGCTTTTCACAGCCTGTGTCGCCCCCACCGACTGCAATACCACAAGGCAAATCACGGATAACTTAGCAGTGACAAGAGACTCTCCAGATAGAGTATTTTTACTTTTTCTTATATTTGATAATTATATTATGCTCTACCTGAAAATGTTTTTTAAGCTTTTATTAAAACATTTTTCTATATTATCCACTACTGGTTGGATAATATGAGCAGGAGAGTG